>SKLD01000095.1 GCA_007123395.1 Opitutales bacterium | reverse complement strand
ATCCACCTGCGCGAGCGCAAGCTCCCCAGCCTGCGCACCATCGCGGAGAAATACCTCAAGCTCCTCCCAGACATCGTGCGGGCCGACGGGCTGGGCTGGAACTTCGGTCGCGGCATCGGGGCGTTCGGGCAGATGCACTGCATCTCGCTCATCCTACAATCCATGCGGGACGGCTGGATCTCCGCCGAAAAGCGCCCGCAATACCTCGAAATCCTGCGGCGGCTCTTCCAGTTTTTCTTCCTCACCTACCTCGACCAAGAGCAGGGCGTGCTCGTCATCCGCGACGGCGAGCGCGACACACAGGAGCGCCACACCACGCGCATGTCCAACTTCGACGGTGCGCGCTACCTCTGCCAGTGGAGCCGCCTTGCCCGAGCCATCGGAGGCTCGATGGAAGCCAAGGCCCCGCCCGCGCGCTGCACGGGCCGCTGGGTCATCTTCGACAAGTCCAACAAGAAAGAGCAGGGCCTCTTCATCTATCAGCACCCGGAGTCCAACCTCCACGTGCAGATCCCGCTCATTGGCGGCGGCCGCCTCGGCACCTCCGACAACCTTCCCTTCCCGCACTGCCCCGGCGTCTTCGACTGGCCGGTCAACCGCTATATGCCCATCCTTCTGCCCGAGCTTCGCATTGGCGGCAAGGCCGTCGTGCCCGCCTACTACGGCAGGCGCTGCGTCACCGGCATGGGTATGCGCCGCAGCTTCTACTTCCGCTACGAACAGCCCGAATTCATCACCAACGAGGAGGAAGTCCTCCCCGGCCTCGGCAGCGTCAAAGTGGCATGGACCTTCGCCGAAAACCGGATCACGAGCGAGTTTGCCTTCACGGTGAAGCAGCAGCTCACTTGCGAGCGCATGCGCTACGTCCTCGCCATCGGCGCGCCGCACTCGGAAAAGCACGTCCCGCTCACTTTCACCCTCGGCGGCGAAGGCCTCGGCTGCTCCGTGGAGCACGACGACTTCCACGCCGCATGGCAGGAGACCGAAGTCGTCTCCGCAGAGCCCGACTACCGCACCTACTGGGGCAAGCTCCACTACATCCAGACGCTTGAGCGCGACCACCCGCTCATCATGCGTCCGGGCCAAGTCTACCGCCTCAAGATCGCCTTCTCGCCGGAGATCACCCTCATGGACACCTGATCCGCGCGGCGGCACGGTCGGCTTGCACCGGATCGTGATTCGCCGCGCGCCGCGCCATGCTCTCGGTCCGGATCATCCCCTGCCTCGACGTCACGGAAGGGCGCGTCGTCAAAGGCGTGCGCTTCAAAGAATTGCGCGACGCCGGCGACCCCGTCGCCGTGGCCAAAGCCTACGAAGCGCAGGGCGCCGACGAACTCGTCTTTCTCGACATCACCGCATCGAGCGACGGGCGCGGCATCATGCGCGATATTGTCGAAGCCACCGCCTCGCAGTGCTTCATGCCGCTCACCGTCGGCGGCGGCCTGCGCAACCTCGAAGACATCCGTGCCATGCTCAACGCCGGGGCCGACAAGGTGAGCCTCAACACCGCCGCGCTCCTCGACCCGGATCTCGTCAGCAAAGCCTCCGCCTTCTTCGGCAACCAGTGCATCGTCGTCGCCATCGACGCCAAGCGCGTGCCCGGCGAAGACCGCTGGGAAGTCTATACCCACGGCGGCCGCAACCCGACCGGCCGCGACGCCATCGCATGGGCACGCGAGTGCTGCGAGCGCGGCGCGGGCGAAATCCTCCTCACCAGCATGGACGCCGACGGCACCAAAGCCGGCTACGACGTCGCCCTCACGCGCGCCCTCAGCGATGCCGTCCCCGTGCCTGTCATCGCCTCCGGCGGCGCCGGCACCCTCGACCACCTCGTCGACGTCCTCCAAGAAGGCCGCGCCAGCGCCGTCCTCGCCGCCTCCATCTTCCACTTCGGCGAATTCACCATCCCCGAGACCAAAGCCTACCTGCGCGAACACGGCCTCCCCGTGCGGATGGTCTGAGCGCGAAGTTGTCGGGCCTAAGCGCGAGCCCGGCCTCCATCAGATGAGGGAGGTTGCTGCGGACGACCTGCCGCCCGGGATCTTTGGTAATCGGGCTGATTCATCGCCCGACCCCGGAACGGCTCAACCCCAGGCGCACGCTCGGCGCTTACACCGCCGCCGGACGCGCGGCGGCCCGCAATACGGACGCACACCCGTTGAAATCCGGATTGCAATTGACCCGGACGGCACGATTTCGATTCTTTCATTGCGTGACCTCCAGCGGCGAACGGATTCTAACCATCCTGCGAAAACAGAAACCGGACTTGCTTGCCCGTTACCCAATCCGGCACATGGCGCTTTTTGGATCGCGGGCGCGCGGGGACGAAACGGAACACATTTGATTTGGGAAGTTGTAGCAGACGATCTGCCGCCCTTGAAGTTGCGCTTAGCCGAGATCCTCTCCCAATTGAACGGTTGAAAACACCGCGATCCCCTCTTGCGGTCATGGTTGCGCAACCCGGCGAAATCCCTGAAAATACCCTTATGAAACTGAAGCACGTCCTCTTCCTTTCCGCCCTGCTCCCGGTCGCCGCCGCATGGAGTTCGGAGCGTGAAATCCGGGATCTCCCGCTCTCCGAAATCCTCTCGCGGCACGTCGACGCCATGGGCGGGGCGGCCGCCCACAGCAGTATCCAGTCGCTGCGCATCGATGCTGAAGTCGCCCTCGAAGCCGGACCCACCCACCGCGTCACTATCCTGAAAGCGCGCCCTAACTTCTTCCGGGCGACCTTCCGCGCCGGCGACTGGACACTCACGCGCGGCTACGACGGCGAAGACGTGTGGACGCTTCTCGTGACGGACAAAGGGCACCGCGCGAAGCCGCTGGATCCCTTTGAGGAAACGCTCATCTCCCGCCGCGCCCCGATTGAGAATCTCCTCCTCCGCACGAGGGAACTCGAGGCCGAGGTTTCCCTCGTCGGCACCGAGCGGCTCTTCCACCTATCGGTCTACCGTGTGCGCGTCGATTTCGGCGACGGCCACGTGGTCGACCACCTCATCGACGGCCAGGACTTCGTCCTCCGCCGCGTCGAACAAACTGAGCCCCTCGCCGACGGCGAGCGCCTCACCACCCTCATCCCAAGCGATTACCGGCACGTCGGGGGGGTCCTCTTCCCGTGGCGCGAAATCCAGCTTAGCGACGGCGAACGACACTCAGTCGTCACCGTCACGGACATCGAAATCAACCCCGGCGTGCTCTACGACGCCTTCCGTCAACCGCCGCCCCAATAGCTGGCTTTCACGGCATCTACGCAAACCATCGCGGTCAGCGGTCCGGGACGAGGCGCGGGAGGGTCGGATCGCTCTCCCCGAGGTCTTCTTCAGTGGCTTCCTCGGTCTGCACCGGGCTGATGGGTTGAAAGAGTTCCTCGCCGAGAACGGGGCGGACGATTTCGAGGGGTTCATCGTCGGGGCGTTTGGCGATGCGCGCATTGACCTCGCGGTCTTCACCTTCGCGCGTGACGCGCACCTGCACGTATTGACCGACGCGGGTGTAGAACATGGCATTACGTAGATCGTCAAGAGAGCGGATGTCATAGTCGCCTATTTTGCGAAGGACATCTCCGGGGAGCAGGCCGGCATCGCGCGCGGGACTGTCGGTGATGGCGGCGATGATGATGCGCGATCCGTCGCTCACGGAGCTTTCCTCGCGCACCTCGAAGCCGATCCAGCCGCGCGTGACTTCGCCGGCGGCGAGCAGATCCTCGCGAATGCGGAGGACGGCGCGCGCCGGGATGATGTAGGTGGCACCGACCTCGGGGACGGAGACGACGTTGACGCCGAGGAGCCGTCCGTTAAGGTCGAGGTAGGCCGAACCGCCGTCGCCGGGGCTGCCTGCGATGGAGGTGCGCAGGTATTTGCATGGAAAGAGACGCCCGCCGAAACGGCTCTCCGCGCCCGTGATCATGCCCAGCTCGGGCGTCGGATCAAACTCCAAGGGCATGCTCAGACGCACGAGAAGGGTACCGACGGGCGGCATATCGGTGGTGTCGACAAGGGAGAGAAAGCGGAAATTGCGCGGGAGGGTGTTGAGGCGCAGGAGGCCGATGTTGGCGACGGGATCCACCCCCACGACATCGGCGGAGTAGGAGACGCCGTCGTGCTCCGCCCATACGCGGATGGGTCGGCCCTTCCGCAACGGATTCTGCACGATGTTGGTGTTTGTGACGACGTAGCCCTCACGGCTGATAAAAAAGCCCGTGCCGATGAACACCTGCGGAGTGTCCTCGTCCTCCATGGGCTCGTAAACCGCTTTGACCCTCACGAGGGCGGCGCGGTTTTCCTCATAGATCTCGACGATACGCCGCTGCAAGCTGAGAAAATCGCTCCCTGCGGCGGAAGCCGCAAAGGAGGCGATGACCAAAGCGACGACAAACCGGCGCCATCGGATGCACAGCGTCGTCATGAGCGCTCCGACCGGATCAGAAGTGACGCATGCGCGCGGAACTGGCCGTGCCGACACGCGAAGCGGCCTCCGCGATGGGTTCTGCGACATAATGAACGGCACCGTCGCGGGCGGCGGAATGGATCGACGGCGTGTAGAGTACCTTGCGGTAATGAGCGCGGTCGGAGGACATCGAAATCGTCTCGTCGACAAAGCGGCTGTGCGCTGAGGAGGTATCGGCAAATCGTTCGGCTAACGCCCCTTCCTCCCGGCCAAGGGAGGAGGCCATCGCGAATTCAAGGGTCGAAGCGGGCGCGAAATCGAACTCCGCCGCCGAAACGACCGCGGCGGACGCCGGCGGATCGACTGACCGCTCAGGGTCGGCGAGAAAGACAAAAGCAAAGGAAGCCGCCGCCGCCATCGGCGTGAGAACGTAAGCGGCGCGGCGCAGGGACCGGGACCACCACGCCCACGGGGACGGTTGCTCCACGAGCTTTTGCAGACGGCGGGCGTGCAATGCCTTGTCAAAGGATTCCCAGAACTCCGGAGCCGGTTGCTCCGCGCGCTTCAGCTGAAGCAGCTTCTCGAGCGTGACGGGTGTCGGTTCTTTTTTCGGCATTCGGATGAAATTGAATTAGCGGATGTAGTCCTGAAGGTAGGACTGCAACTGCTGCTTCGCGTAGTGCAACCGGGACCGGACGGTCCCGACCGAACAATTCATGATCTCGGAAATCTCCTGATGGCTCAGGCCCTCGATCTCAAAAAGCACCACCACAGTCCTATGCTTGGGAGACAGTTTCTGCAGGGCCTCGTTCAATCTTTCCTGCAGCTCACGGACGAGCGCGCCCTTCTCCGTGCGGGTCTTCACAGAGAGAGCCTCGACGATCTCGCTGCTGCTCGCCTCGTCATTAATGTTCTCGAGACTGAAGAAGCGGCGCAGTCGGTTTTTCTTCAACTGGCTGAGGGTGGTGTTGACCGCGATACGGTAGAGCCATGTGAAAAAGGAAGACTTTCCCTTGAACCGACCGATCGACGAAAATGCTTTGATGAACGCCTCCTGTGTGAGGTCGGCGGCATCCTCCCGGTTGGAAGTGAGGTTGTAGACAATGGAGAACAGTCGTTCGCGGTATTTGACCACAAGCCGGTCGAAGGCGGCGACATCTCCGCCTTGTACGCGCTGCACGAGGATTGCATCCTCGCTGGCTTCAGACCGCACGGGGCTGTCCGCAGCCGCCGTTGTCGTAAGCTGTTCCGTCGCTGTTTGTGTAAGCGCCATAATTTGGTTAAAGCAGAATTGTGGCCTGTAAGATGCCCCCTTCCACCGCGTGATGCAATGAAAAACCGCCTGTGCCGGATGGCTGTCCGGGGGACACCCGCATATTGGTCGAACACCCGTCTGAGGGATCACCGCATCCGATTATTCCGGTGCTCCGCCGAGCGCGCGCCCGGCCGCCGCCACGACGTCGTCGACGAGTGCCAGTTTGCCGCGCCCCTCGTAGCCGCAGGCGAGCATCCCGGCGGCGGGATCGACGATGAAGTGCCCGCGCTCGCGCAGCGTGCGCAGGTTCGCCTCCGTGGCGGGGTGTTCGAGCATCTTTGTGTTCATGGCGGGAGCGAGAACGACGGGGGCCCGTGTGGCGAGGTAGATGCAGGCGAGGAGATCGTCGGCGAGGCCGTGGGCGAAGCGGGCGAGGCAATTGGCCGTGGCGGGCGCGACGAGGAGGAGGTCGGCGCGGTCGGCGAGGTCGATGTGCCCGGGCTGCCACCCTTTTTCCTCCTCCCAGAGGTCGACCGCCGCCGGGTTGCGGCTGAGCGTTTGCAGCGTCAAGGGCGCGATAAACCGGGTCGCCGCCGCCGTCATGACGGCATGCACGGAAGCCCCCCGGCGCACCAGCTCGCCGGTGATATCCGCCGCCTTGTAGGCCGCGATCGACCCCGTCACGCCGAAGATGACGGTCTTTCCCGCAAAAGGACCGCTCATTTCTTGCGCTCCACGACGTAGGTTTGGGCGAGGAGGTCGTGCAGACCGCGCTTGCGCGGGTGGAAGGCCACCCAGAGGACCGTGACGACCCAGAGGACCCACAGGACGTTGGAGAGCAGATTGGCCGTCTGGTAGCGCTCCATGATCTCGGCGATCTCCTCTGCGCGCGAAAAGTCAAAGGGGTTGAGCCCCGCCTCCTTCAGGTGCACACCGATCACCAGCCCCGGAACCGCCGGGAGGATATAGAAGAGGTTGCGCAGGACCGCCGTCGGCACGCCCACGACCCCACCCTCCGCGTCCATCACGCGCAGCCCGAGGGCGAACTTGCCCACCGACGCGCCGAAAATGCCCTCCATGACCGGCTTGTAGAGCATCGTTGCAATCGACAGGATGAGGTAAAGCGCGACGCCCGGCAGAAAGAGCGTGAGAATGTAGACCGGCAGAAGGACCACGAAATCGACGACGAGCGCGCCGACACGCAGCCAGAAACCGGCCGGCTTCGTGGCGTCAATGCGGAACATGTTGCCGCGCCCCAGCTCGTTGTGCGGGATATGGTCGGGATCGTATTTCGTCGGATGGTGCATT
>SKLD01000118.1 GCA_007123395.1 Opitutales bacterium | reverse complement strand
ACCTTGGCGAGGGTCTTGTAGGCGCGGGCCTGGGCGGTATCGGCACCTTCCTTGAGGACGCCGTCGAGGTAGGCTTTGTCGTCGGCGATCTCCGCGAAGCGCTTCTGGATCGGCTCGAGGCAGGCGACGACGGCGTCGGCCACGACAGCCTTGAACTCACCGTAGCTCTTGCCCGCGTGAGCGGCCTCGAGTTCGGCCACGGGGGTGGCGGTGGCGGCGGCGAGAATGCCGAGAAGGTTGGTGATACCGGGCTTGTCCGGCAGGGCGCGGATTTCGCGCCCGCTGTCCGTCACGGCGCTCATGATCTTCTTGCGCACGCGGTCCGGCGGATCGAGGAGGTAGACACAGCCGCTCTGGTTGGGGTCGCTTTTGGACATCTTTTTGTCCGGCGACTGGAGGGAGCGGATACGCGCGCCCGCGCCCGGAATGAAGACGTCGGGCACCTTGAAGGTCTCCGAGTAGGTATTGTTAAAGCGCACGGCGAGGTCGCGGCAGAGTTCGAGGTGCTGTTTCTGGTCCTCGCCCACGGGCACGACATCGGCATTATAGAGGAGGATGTCCGCCGCCATGAGGACGGGATAGAAGAGCAGGCCGGAGCCGACGAAGCCGGCGTCCTCGCGCTGCGACTTTTCCTTGAACTGCGTCATGCGCTCGAGCTGCCCGAGCGGGCAGAGGCAGCCGAGGACCCACGCCAGCTCGGTGTGGCCGATGACATGCGACTGCGCAAAGAGGCGGCACTTCGCCGGGTCGAGCCCGCAGGCAATGTAGAGCGCGACGGTGCGGTAGGTGCTCTGCCGCAGCTCCGCCGGGACGTAGGGCGTGGTGATGGCGTGCTGATCGACGATGCCGAAAAAGCACTCGTTGCCGTCGAGGAAGGACACCCAGTTGCGCACCGCGCCGAAGTAATTGCCGAGGTGGAGCTGCCCCGTCGGCTGCGCGCATGTGAGAACCGTCTTCTTTGTTCCTTCGCTCATGACAAAGCGGCCCAAGATGCACCCGCGCGGCCCCGGTTCAATGCGAAAAGCGAACGCTTCCCTCTTGCGGATGGTCTCTTCCTCCGCGATACATTGACCCAAGATGACCGTAGAAACCGCCGAGTCCCCGCTGAAGGAGTTACTGGAACCGCTCGAGCCGGACCAGCTGCTCATGCTGGAGGAAGCCCCGCTCGCAAACAGAATGCCGCTCCTCGCCCAGTTCCGCCGCGAATCGGAGCCGGACACTCTGAAGAAACTTGCCGAGAACACGGGCCTGCCCGTGCTGGAGGAGTTCGAGCTGCCGGAGGACGCCCCCGACCACATTCCCCTCCGCCTCATGCACGAGTACCAGTGCCTCCCCGTGACCAACGGCTCGGACGACGCGGAGCGCATCAACCTCGTCACACTCTGGCCGCCCGAGCCGCAGATGGACGAGTGGATCTTCGCCGTCTCCGGACGCGAACCGGTCTGGCACCTCGGCCTCGCGCGCACGATCACCAACATGATCACCCAGCGCTTCGGCGTGGGGGCCGACTCCCTCAGCGAGTCTGACATCGCGACGGAGGACTCCGGCCGCGCCGAGGAAGCTGAAGAAGACGAGAACGCCGCCCTCATCCGCTTTGTCAACGAGGTCATCGCCAAAGCCGTCTCCGACCGCGCCACGGACATCCACTTTGAGCCGCTCAAGGACTCCCTCCAGATCCGCTACCGCATCGACGGGGAGCTGGTGCCCATTCGGGTGCCCGACAACCTCATCCGCTACCAAGGTGCCATCATCTCGCGGCTCAAGATCATGGCCAAGCTCAACATCTCGGAAAAGCGCCGCCCGCAGGACGGGCGCATCGTCTACCGCGGCCAAGGCACCGAGCTGGACATCCGTATCTCGACGATGCCGACGATGTACGGCGAAAGCGTCTCCCTGCGCCTCCTCAACCAGAAGAACCAGCCCCTCTCCATGGAGGAGCTGGGCATGCTCAAGACCGACCAGACGCGCATCCGCCGCGTCCTCGATCTGCCCTACGGGATCGTCCTCGTCACCGGCCCCACCGGCTCCGGTAAATCGACCTCCCTCACCGCCTTTATCCGGCAGATCAACTCGCCCGGCCGCCGCATTATTACCGTCGAAGATCCTGTTGAGTACGAGGTCGAAGGCGTCAACCAGACGCAGGTGCACACCGAAATCGGCTTCTCCTTCGCGAGCGCGCTGCGGCACATCCTACGGCAGGATCCGGACGTCATCATGGTGGGGGAAATCCGCGACGCGGAGACGGCCGACATCGCCATCCGCGCCGCCCTCACCGGCCACTTGGTGCTCAGCACCCTGCACACCAACGACGCCCCCGGCGCCCTCACCCGACTGATCGACATGGAAGTGGAGCCCTTTTTGGTCGCCTCGGCGGTGGAGATGATCCTCGCCCAGCGTCTCGTGCGCCGACTCTGCCCGAAGTGCGCGCGCCCCGGGAACTACTCCGAGCAATACCTGCGCGAGTGCCTCCACGCCCTCAGTCTCGAACCCACCCCCGACGATCTCGGCGCCACCATTCTCGAAGCCGTCGGCTGCGACGACTGCCGCAGCCTCGGCTATCGCGGGCGCGTCGGCCTCTTCGAAATCCTCCGCGTCGATGACAGCATCCACGAACTCATCGTGCAGAAGCGCTCCGCCCGCGAAATCCGCGCCGAAGCCCTCAACCATGGCATGACCACCCTGCAGCGGAGCGGCTGGAACCAAGCCCGCCTCGGTCGCACGACGCTCAACGAGATCATGCGCTACAGCCACATCGAGGACACCGACGAAGCCTGAGCCCCCGCGCCGCGATGCCCGAATTCTCTTACCGCGCCATCGACACCACCGGACGCTCTGTCGCCGGCAGACTGGAAGCCCTCGACCGCAAATCCGTGCTGCGCAAGCTTGGCGCGCGCGGTATGCGCCCCGTCTCCGTCGACCAACTCTCCGCCGCCGAGACGACCGACTCGTCCGAAGCGGAAAACATGGAACTCTACGGCACCCCGAAGGCCGCCCGTATCCCCTTCCTCACACCGAAGCGCTCCAAGTCCGTCCTCGCCCTCGAATTCACGAAACGGCTCCTCATGCTCCTCGAAGCCGGCATGGCCATCGGCGACGCCGTGCGCCTCATGAGCGTACGCATCGCCGATCCCCAGATGAAGGAGTTGTGCAACACCATCTGGAAAAAGCTCAGCGAGGGCCACACCCTCGCCGCCGCCCTCGACGACCTGCCGCAGAGCATCTTCTCGCCCTCCACCATCCACCTCATCGAAGCGGGCGAAGCCAGCGGCAGCCTCGTCCCCGTCATGCGGCGCATTGTCGCCTACCTCGAGGAGACCGCACAGGTGAAGAAAGACCTCATCGCCAATCTCTCCTACCCCGCCTTCATTCTCTCCGTCGCCTTCGCCGTCGTCATCATCCTCATCGTCTACCTCATCCCGCAGATCGAAGGGATGCTCCAGCAGCTCGGCGGGGAGATGCCCACCGTCACGAAAATCCTCCTCGGCGGCACCGACGCGCTCGTGCGCTACGGCCCGTTTCTCCTCGGGGGCGGACTCCTTGCCGCCTTCGGCATTTCGCAGTGGCGCAAAACGGCGGCGGGCAAGAATAAGTCCGACCGCATGCTCCTGCGCCTGCCCCTCCTCGGCAAAATCTACCTCTACGCCAACATCTACGCCACGACCAACCTCCTCGGCACCCTCCTCACCAGCGGCGTCAACACCACCGAGGCCCTCCGCCTCGTCGAACGCACCATCAACAACGACATTCTGCGCGCGAAGTTCGCCGCCGCGCGCCGCCAGATCCAGGAGGGCGTCTCCGTTGCCACCGCCATCCAGCGCGTGCGCTACATGCCCGACATCGCCATGGACATCCTCACCGTGGGCGAAAACACCGGTAACATCGTCTCCTCCCTCAACGACATCAACCGCATCTACCGCGAGGAACTGACCAAGCTTCTCAACCGCCTCACCACCCTCACCGCCAGCATCGCCCTCGGCGGCGCCATCGGCCTCGTCGCCATCATCGCCGTCTCCGTCGTGCTCTCCGTCCTCTCCGTCGGCCAGTCCTTGCAGATGTGAAAGTCGAGGATAGGTATTGATTTGTCGGAGGGTTCATCCCTTAATCGCGGAAACCTGTTCATAAGGGCGCAAATGACCATTGGCGAGCGACTGGAGGAAGCAAGAAAACGAAAGGGAGTTTCGGTGCGGGAGGCCGCCGAGGCGACCAAGATCCGCGGCGACTATCTGCTTGCCCTTGAGGCAAACAAAATCGAGGAGATCCAACTGCCGGACATCTATGTGCGCGGCTTTCTCAAAATCTACGCCCGCTTCCTCAAGGCAGACCCCGAAAAGCTGATCATCGACTACGATGCCCGCATGGCACGCCGCTCCGGCGGGGGGGAACTGCATGCATCCGCAGGCCGCGAATCGCTCGGTCGCATGGAGCTTCCCGAGGGCGAGGATTCCGATGAAGACGAATCCGGCCCCGATAGCCGGAGCGCTTCGGCGCAGCCCGCCGCGCGTATCCACGCACCGCCGTCGGCTTCTGCGCACGACGAACTCGATGCGGAACGTCCGCCCCCGGCCGACAGCGACAACGCCCTCTATATCAAGATCGCCGTTATCGGTGTGAGTGTCGGGGTCGTCGCTCTCCTCCTCGTCCTCCTTGTCAGCCTCATCCGCTCTCCCGAAATGCCGCCGGATGAACGCCCCGCCGCCGTCACCGAAGAGCCGGCGGACGCACCGGCTCGCGATATTGTCCTCCGCGCCACGGGCGATGTCACCGTCATCGTCGAACAAGTCTCGGACCGCAGCCGCCTTTTCCAAGGAACCCTGAACGCGGGCGACGCCGTTTCGCTTGAAAGGGAAGGCCCTGTCTCCATCCGCTTCACCGATGGCGAGGCTCTTGTCATCGAACGCGACGGGCGCGAAGTCGCTATCGGCGCGGCCGGTCCCGGACGCACCCAAATCCAATAGGCGCGCCGGTCCCTTTTCCCTGCCCCGCTGCGCCGCCGTCAGGTCGGGAGTGCGACGAGAAAACGCGCCGCGATGTGCAGTAGCAGAGCGGTCGCCAAGGCCGCCGCGACATCGTCGGCGACCACCCCGACGCCTCCCGGCATCCTCTGTAAACGTCCGATGCCCAGCGGCTTAGCGATGTCAAAGATGCGGAAGAGAACAAAACCCGCAAGAATCCATGCCCATACGTTGCCTCCCGCCTCCATCCACGGTCGCAGGGCAAGAAAGCACAAGGGCACCGCGACAAGCTCGTCGAGGACGATCTCGCCCGGATCGCGCTTGGCGAGCCGTATCTCCGCCTCGCCGCAGACGGCGACGGCAAGGTAAACAAGGACTGCGCCGAGAAAGAGCTGCATCGGCAGCGAAAGGTGAAAGAAGACCACCGCGTAGAGCGCAAGGCCCCCGACCGAACCCGCCGTGCCCGGACCTTTTCGCACCCGCCCGAGGGGACCGCACCGCGCCGCTTCGACAACCCAGCGGTCCGGCAGCAGCCGAGTCCATGCAAACGCCGGATGACTCCGCGGATCCCTCATTTCCGCGGTTTGGCGAAGAACACGCCGCCGTGGCGCGCAAGGTAGATCGCACCCGACTGGATGGTCAGGACGGCCGCGAGAATAAAGTAAAGGTATCCGTTGAGAAACACAAAATCGACCCAGAGAGCGAGGTCGCGGCCAAGCCATTCCGCGAAGTCGCGCTCGAACATCGGCACGGCAAACAACACGCAGATTGCCGTCGTCTGCCAGATGGTCTTGCGTTTGCCCGCCTTTTCCGCCGCCAGCACAATGCCTTTGCGCGCCGCCACAACCCGCATCCACGTAATGCATAGCTCACGCGCCGTAATCAGCGCGACCAAGGGCACAGTGAGCCACGCTGGCACAAGAATACCGAGGTAGACGAGCAGAGCGAGCGCCCCCAATACCATCACTTTGTCCACGGTGGCGTCCATGATCTTCCCGAAATTGGTCACAAAACCGTATTTTCGGGCAATCCAGCCATCGATAAAATCCGACACCGCCCCGTAGAGGATGGCGAGAAATGCGAGTGTTGCCGCACCCGTCCACGTCTCATGCACAAGCCACACCAACGCGGCAAGGACCGCGATACGGGAAAAAGTGATGATGTTGGGCAGGTGTCTCATTCCGCGAATAAGCGTCAACTGGCGCCGGACTGCGCGCTTTGCGACAGCGCAAACGAAAGCCGGCCGCGCCTCAATCAGCGGCACCGGTGCCGTCGCGCTTTGGCGGCGACTCCTTCTCCGGTGATTCGGCGCCGTCGTCCGGGGCGGCTTTTGGCGCAGGCTCAGGCGCGGGCTCAGGTGAGGGCGCGGATTCCGGCGTCGTTTCAGGCGCGGGCTCCGGCGAGGGCGCGGATTCCGGCGTGGGCTCAGGCGTGGGCTCAGGCGAGGGCTCAGGCGAAGGCTCCAGCGTGGGCTCCGACGTGGGCTCAGGCGTAGGCTCCGGCGTAGGCTCCGGCGTTTCAGGCGAGGGCTCCGGTGTCGGCTCCGGCGCGGGCTCAGGCGAGGGCGCGGATTCCGGCGTGGGCTCAGGCGTGGGCTCAGGCGAAGGCTCCAGCGTGGGCTCCGACGTGGGCTCCGGCGTGGGCTCCGGCGTAGGCTCCGGCGTAGGCTCCGGCGTAGGCTCCGGCGTCGTTTCAGGCGCGGGCTCCGGCGTCGGCTTCGGCGTGGGTGTCGATTCCGGCGCGGTTTCGGCGGACTTGCTCTCCTTGGGCCCCTCCGTAACCCCGGCAACGGGTGCCTTGCGCACAACGGCCTTCCCTCTGCGTTCGCGGCCCGCTTTCTTCGTTTTACCCTTCGGCTCGGGGGCGTCGCCCTCGTCATCGCGGGCGGCAGGCACAAACAAGCGACCGTCACTGTATTCGATCACATATCCGGAACTCACAAGATACTTCAGCTCACGCTTCAAGTTGAGGAGCTTCTCCTTTTCCGTCTCACTCATTCCATCCAGACCACCGTCTTTCTTGT
>SKLD01000196.1 GCA_007123395.1 Opitutales bacterium | reverse complement strand
TTCGCAAAACCGAGGCTTCCCGCCCCCGAATAGCGCGTCGCAAGTATCCCGATCAACTCGCGCGCGGTGGGGCCGCCGTCGATAACCGGAACCCCGAGCCCCGCAAGCATCTCGCGCGCAGCAGCCGGACCCACCGTGCCCGCCATGACGCGCTCGACGACGCGCAGAACGACATCCGGCCGCAGCGTGAATTCAAAAACGTACTCGGCGTCGGGCGGGCAATGCTGGAGGATGCCGAAGGGCTCGTTCGAAGCGCCGAGGAGATCGAAGAGCCCCCGGTCGCCTTCCGAGAGCGCGAGAAAGGTGCGGTTGCGGAACTGCCGCTCGCCCGTGCGCACCGAACTCATGCCGAGCCCGTCGAAGCGGGTGAGCCCCGTCTGTGCGGCCAGCCCGGGCAGGTGGATTGGCAGAATGGGCACATCCGGCAGGTGCGGCGCAATATCGTAGTAAACGGCATTGAGCAATTCTGCGATCCGCGTCACATCTCCGGAGAGGTCAATCGTGGTAAGGAAAACACCTTCGGTGTCGATCTGCGCGCGGATGCGCTCGTTCACCGAAGCGGCGGGCGCGGCGGAGGCACCAGCCGCGCAAAACACAGCCGGGATCCAGAAGAAGCGGGCGATAGAGAGGGCGTTCATACAGGCCCGAGTTTTGACGCGCGGTCGCAAGGTGCAACCCGATTTGTCCGCTGGCGGATCCCCCCACATTGCGGCCCCAGAATAGCAGGAACATGCCGGACCCTCGGTAGTAAAATCAGCTCTGAGTTATTTTAATTGACTCACAAAGATTATCCCACATTTAAATTATTTGCGCAAATATTTAGCTTTTAGATATATACGTTGACAGCGAAGAGTGGCCATTTGCGCGCCTACTGGGGCTCTGCCAGCCGGACCGGCATGCCGCCCGGCCCGGGCAGAGAAAGATTTAAATCAACATTAATTTTGTTGACGCAATAAGTAGCTCAGAGATAAATTATTCGTACTTTTAAAGGGAATGGGAGAGAAACGGCGGTGTGCTCAGAGGCGGCAGCCTGCGGCGCTTTCGCGGTTGGGGCGGGCGACGAGCCCGGGGTATGGGGCGCAGGAGAAGGGGCGCTCTGCCGCGCCGTCGGCGAGGAGGTGACGGTCGAGGCAGGCGAAGAAGCCGGGTTTGTCGCGCGTGCGGCGAATTTCGTGGAGGAAGGCACCGTCCGGATCGACGCCTTGCCCGATGAAGGCGAGGAACTTCTTCATCCGGTTGGTCTGGGCGGCCTCGGGGCGTTCGGGGGTGAATGTGGCGTCCCAGAGGCGGCAGACGTAGGCATGGACATCGGCAAGTATCGGCGTGAAAGGCTCGCGGCCGGCGTAATGTTCACGGATTTGGCGGAAGATCCACGGATTACGGATGGCACCGCGCCCAACCATGACACCCGCGCAGCCGGTCTCGGCGAGGACGCGCGCGGCGTCGGCCGCGGTGGCTACGTTGCCGTTGGCGAGGACGGGGCAGGCGGCGGCCTCGCGCGCGCGGCGGATCCAGTCGTAGTGAACCTCGCTGCGGTACATTTCCTTAACGGTGCGGCCGTGGACGCTGAGGAGGTCGACGCGGTGGCGGTTGACGGACTCGAGGACGGCGTCGAAGTGCCGGGTATCCTCAAAGCCGATGCGCATCTTTACGGTGAAAAGGCCGTCGCAGGCTTCGCGCAGGGCGGCGAGGAGTTCGTCGACCTTGGCGGGGTTGCGGAGGAGGCCACCACCGACGTTCTTCTTGTAGACCTTGGGGGCGGGGCATCCCATGTTGAGGTCGATTCCGGCGACGGGGTGTGGGTCGAAGAGCCGCACTGTGCGCACCATGTGGGGGATGTCCTCGCCAATGAGCTGCGCGAAGACGGGGCGGCCCGTGCCGTGGCGCGTGACGGCGTCGAGGATGCCGGGATCAAGCCGCGAGTGCGCATGCACGCGCAGGAACTCGGTGAAGAAGTAATCGGGCGCGCCGTATTCGCCGACGACGCGCATGAAGGGCAGGTCGGTGACGTCCTGCATGGGGGCGAGGGCGGTGAGCGGCTGCCCGGCGAGCGTCGGCGCGGGCAGGCTGCGGCCGGAAGGCGTGGGCAGGCCGGCGGGCGCGGCGTTGGTCGGCGCGGTGAGCATGATTGCGGGTGGGGCGGGTGTCGGTGGCGGCGGGTGGCCGCCTTCACTCACCGGCTCCAGTCGAGCATGCGCTGGATGGGGGCGAGGGCGGCTTTGCGCATCTCTTCGTCCATTTCAATCTTCGGGCTCATGCCGCGGAGGGCGTTGCGCGCTTTCTCGATGGTATTGAGCTTCATGAAGCGGCAGTCGTTGCAGGCGCAGTTTTCCGTGGGACCGGCGACGAAGGTCTTGTCCGGCACCTCGCGGCGGAGGCGGTGGATCATCCCCGACTCGGTGACAACGATGATCGTGTTGGCGGGGGAGTTTTTGCAGAAGCCGACCATTTTCTCCGTGCTGCACACTTCGTCGGCGAGGTCGCGCACGGCCTCGGTGCATTCCGGGTGCGCGACAATGGGGGCGCCGGGATGGAGCGAGCGCGCCTTTTCCAACGCGCGCACGGTGAAAAGCACGTGCGCGTAGCAGCTGCCCGGCCAGAGGCGCATGGGGCGACCGGTCTGCTTGGCCACCCACGCGCCGAGGTTTTGGTCGGGCACGAAGAGGATTTCGCGGTCCTCCGGAATGCGTTCGACGATCTTCACGGCGTTGCCGCTGGTGCAGATGACGTCGCTGAGTGCCTTCACGGCGGCGGAGCAATTGATGTAGGCCACGACATAGACCTCGGGATGCGCCTCCTTGTAGGCGCTGAGCTTTTCCGCTGGGCAGGAGTCGGAGAGCGAGCAACCGGCCTCGAGGTCGGGGAGGAGGACGGTCTTGCCCGGGTTGACGATCTTCGCCGTCTCCGCCATGAAGTGGACCCCGCAGAAGAGGATGACATCGCCCTCCGCCTCGGCGGCGGCATAGGAGAGTCCGAGCGAGTCGCCGACGAAATCGGCCACGCGCTGGATGCTCTCCACTTGGTAGTTGTGGGCGAGGATGACGGCGTTGCGCTCCTTCTTCAGCCGCAGGATTTCCTCCTGCACGGCGGTCAACGGCTCCTCGCCCGCGTGCGGCGGGTAGACGAGGGGTTCCGGCGGAACGACGGGGGATGCGGTTGCTGTGGTCATTGTGAAAGGAGACGGTTTACGTCGCTGGACAATTTCTGAAGATCGGTTTGGATCACTCCCCATACGATCTTGTCCTCAACGTGATCGTAGGCGTGAGCCAGAATATTTCGGAAAGAGACAATACTGCGTGATTCGGTGATTTCAGACAATACGGAAGGGTCTGTTCGTTTGATTCGTGTCAAAGCTTCGCCGATGATTTCAAAAGCCCTCTCGACGGCGAGACGTGTCCGCAGGTCGTTACAGTAGGTCTCAAATGTATGGTTTTGCGTGAACTCCCGGATGGATAGAGCGTGTGAGGCTATGTCCTCAAGGAGGTCTACGGTTTCAGGATTCATAGACACACAGACTCTCGTTTCCGATGCGTGCGCTGAGCGATTGCTTGCGGATGGAGTCGCGGGTAAGAAGATCGACCGGGCTGTCCAGGGCGTCTTCAAGCTCGTGAAGCACTCGGAAAAACCGCGTTGCGTACTCAGCGGGAGACAATCGGCTGTCGAAATCCGCCACAAAATCGAAGTCACGACCTTCGAGTGTGCGGGAGCGGGCACGTGATCCAAAGAGATCGAGCCGCTTCACGCCGTGCTTTCGGCACACGGGAGCCACCAACTCCTTCAGTTCGTTTGGGTCCATAGGAGAAAACCTACCGCACAATATTGAATTCGTCGAGCAACTCGACGTAGGGCGGGAACCCGCGCAGCGGCTTGAGGTCGGGGTCCTTGGTGAGCCATGCGAAGTCGGTGTAGCCCAGCCCGATGGCGCGGCGCAGCGTTTCCACGGCTTCGGTCTTGTAGCCCTTGAGGGCGAGGCTGCACGCGAGGTTGTAGTGGTGCGTGGCGTTCTGCGGATCGAGGGAGACGAGGCGCCGGTCGAGGGCGAGCCCGTCCTCGATGCGGCCTTCCTTCGTGTAGAGCCCGGCGAGCATCTCCAAGGCCTCGGGGTAGGCATCGTCGCGCTTCAGGAGGGATTCGAGGAAGCTGATCTCGAATTCCGGCTTGTCGGGTCCGCGGCGGCTCATTTCGCGCCCTCCCCGTCGCCGCCCTCCCGGCGGATCGGCCGCCCCTGCACTTGGAGCCGTTGCGAAACGACCTCCAGCCCGACTTTTTCCGCGATCGATTTGGCGTACCACTCGAGAAAGGGTGCGTCGATTTCGTAGATCTTGTCCGATTCAATGTCGACGACCTGGGCGCGGTCGACCCGCTTGCCCCGGCTCGCAACGTAGAACTTGTAGTCCAGCCCGACGTCCAGCTCGCGCACGAGGGCGCTCTCCGTGAGGATCGGGAGCGTGCGGTAGACGGTGGCGCGCGAGACCGACGGGTCGAGCTTGCGCGCCTCGGCGAGGAGGCCCTCCGCCGTGAAATGCTCGCGCTGGTTGTAGGCCGCCTCAAAGATGGCCACGCGCTGCCCGGTCACGCGCAACCCCTTCCTCCCCAGAAAGGAGAGGAACGTCTCGCGGGCTTCTTCAAGGCCCTGCGGCAGCGACTCGGCGGGTGTCGGCATGGGGATCAGGCACGGGCGCGGAACCCCTCCGCCGCGCCCGGAACTCATTTATTGAGACAGGTGTTACAATACGCGGAAAATCAAGCGCAAGCCTTATTGGACCGCGCGGTGGTTTTCCTCTGTCAGCGTGGCCAGCCAATCGTCCTCGGCCATGCTGGGTACATGGCAGGGGAGCGCTCCGCCCGCATCCTGCCCGCGGCGAAATCGTGCAACTCAATTTTGACTCCTCGGCCACTTATTATTCAATCTTCCTTCTTCATCCCGCCTCGCTATGCGTCACTCCGGCATCAGCACCGGCACCACCCGTCTCCCGCTATGGCGGTAGACCCGAAAATGCTTGTCCAAGGTGAAGACCCGGTCGCCGATGCCCGCTTCGACCATCGCCAACAGCGAAGCATCGGCGAGGGACATCGGGAGGTTGCGGTATTTCTTCATCAGGGTGAAAACACTTCGCGATGCGGTTTGGATGCGGAA
The DNA here is from genome assembly GCA_007123395.1 of Opitutales bacterium. Classification (GTDB taxonomy): domain Bacteria; phylum Verrucomicrobiota; class Verrucomicrobiia; order Opitutales; family Oceanipulchritudinaceae; genus SLLG01. The sequence goes on along the minus strand of SKLD01000196.1, from coordinate 1,855 downwards.
AGGCATTTGGATTTTACCTGTTTCCAGCCACACTCCGATCTGCTCTATTGCGTGAGGGAGATACTGCAAAAGAAAGCAGGCTTCTGTCAGGACTGGCTCGCAGGTCAAAAAGGGAGTCTTCACCACCCTGAATGTTTCCTTCGCCCAAGGGTGAGTCGTCTCGCGGCGGTCGAGGAAAGATACCAAAGGCCCAGCATCAAGAAGAAGCCGTTCCTTCACCGCCCGAAACCTTCCATGTGCTTCGGATTTGTGGCAAGGTCCGTTACGCCGCTATCGACGCACCCGCAACCGTCCTTCATCAAGTCGTATGCCGACGGCTCTTCCTCGACGACCGCATCCCTGCCCAAGTCCCGTTCCAGCGACTCTCGCAGCAGGGCCGACTTGGACACGCCCAGCCGCTTCGCCCGCTTCTCCAAACGCACGGCCAATTCATCCGGGAGCTTCACGGTCATTGTTTTCATGGACTAGAGGTATTATCCTCTGCCGCGGAGCGCAATACCTTTCCAGGCTCCGCCGGTCGCTGGCAAAGCGCCCTCTTCCTCTTCCCTCACCCGCAGACCCGCAGCTCATCCTTCCCGTCCGCATGGTCAACGCTTTCGTGTCTTGCCTCTGCATGAGGGCGGGTCGCGGGCTATCCAGTTGTCCGGGCGTTGCATGCCGCGAGGACGGCGGCGAAGGGGCTGTGGGCGAGGGTGCCGAAGAGGCGGTGGCCGCGCAGGCCGCGGACGGCGGAGACGGCGGGCGAGTTGAGGCCGCAAAGGAAGCGAGCTTGTTGGCGGGGGCGAGCGAGGGCGGAGGGGTGTTCGGCGGCGAGGGCGGCGAAATCGCGGGGAATGGCGGGCGGTGAGGCGCGGCGGGCTTGGCCGGGATCGGCAGGGGAATCGCCGAGGCAGGTGCCGCAGTGTCCGCAGGATTTGATGGATTCGCCGAAGTAGTGGAGGAGGCGTGTGGTGAGGCAAGTGTCTTCGGTGGCGTAGGCGAGCATGGCGTCGATACGGTCGATCTCGCGCCGCTCGTGTTCGGCGAACGTTTCGGCAAGGCGGGCAGTGAGAGCGGGGATGTCGGGCGCGGCTTCGATGCGGCGGTAACGCAGGCGGTAGCCCGCGAGTTGGAGTTCGGCGAGGCCTTTGCTCTGGAGGCTTTCGAGGGCGCGCAGGATGACGCCGCGGTCTTGGCCGGTGCGGGCCATAGCGGTCTCCATATCGAGCGTGACCCACTTGGCGGCCTTTTTGGAACAGGTGAAGACAGTGCGGAGAAAGGCGCTTTGTTTTTCCGGATATTGCGCGAGGATTTCCGCGCCGGACAGTTTGGGGGCGAAGCGGATTTCGGCGTAATAGGGGCCTTCGGCGCGCAGGATGCCGAGGAGTTCGAGGCGGGTGAGGAGGGTGTTGACGACGAGCGGGCGCATGTCGTGGCGGCGGGAGAGGTCGGTCACTGCGATGTCGATCTCCGCGCCGGATCCGAGCAATTCGGCCACAAGTCCGCCTAGACTGTCGGGGTCGGGCGTGTCGCCGTAGACGAAGTTCTCGAGGGTGACGCGGTCGTCCGTGCAGGCAAAGAGTTCGCAGACAGAGGGCTTTCCGTCACGGCCGGCGCGCCCGGTTTCCTGCATGTAGCTCTCGTAGCCTTTGGGCAGGTGGTAGTGATAGATGTAGCGGATGTCGGCTTTGTCGATACCCATGCCGAAGGCGATGGTCGCGCAAATGACCGGCACCTGTCCGCGCATGAAGGCTTCCTGCGTGGCCTCGCGGTCGGCTGCGGCCATGCCCGCGTGGTAGGGGCGGGCGTCGAAACCGGCGGCGGCGAGGTGGGCCGCGACTTCCTCGGCGTGCCGCTGGAGGCTGACGTAGACGAT
>SKLD01000410.1 GCA_007123395.1 Opitutales bacterium | reverse complement strand
TCCGGCGCCGAGGTCACCCGCGCCCTCCGCGAGCGCACCCTCGCCTTCGGCAAACGCACCGTCCACGCCGATCCTCTCTTCGGTCTGCCGCCCAAGCTCTGGACCCGCCTCGCCCGCGCCGCACGCATCGGCCATGATCTGACGTGGACCTCCTGCCCGCCGCGCAAGCGCAACGCTCTCCTCGGCCAGCTCACGCACGCACGTTTCACCGTCGCCGGACACTTCCTCGACACAAAGGAGCGCACATGGCGCGGTGGTCTCCGCATGGCCGAGTTCGACCCTGCTACCCTCGAGAGCCGCCGCCGCAGCGGTCTTTACGCCGCAGGCGAAGTCCTTCACTACCTCGGCGATCCCGGCCCTGCCCATACTCACGCCACTCTCGCCACCGCCCTCACCGCCGCACACGCCGCCATCGCGCACGCGGGACGCTGACACAGGCATACGGCAAACAAGGGCTCGACACGCATCCGCATACCATTCCGGATTGCCATCGAACCCGATCCGCCGCCGGACCCTCCGAGCAACTGATCGGCGTGCGGAGAGCGGCTCTGACAGCTGGGAGCAAACGTGAACCAAGCATCTTTGCCGCTCTGCCAGAACCCGATGAGTAGCGGGACGCCGCTTCCGCACTGGAGGTTTCAGTGCCGCGGTAACCACCGGTTCCGCTGCGCCACCTTTGAGAAAGACGTCAATCCGCCCGGCGAATTGCGCGAGGCGTTGACGCGGCTACTGTAGGCTTTTCGTTTTTCACGTTTTCATGAAGCGCCCCGCAGTGACAGCCCTTGTGCCCGCCGCCGCCATTGTTTTGGCGGTGTGCGCGCTGCTGTTTTTTGGAATGCCGGAGGACATCGCGGACAATGCCGCACCTCACCAGCCGCCGCCCGCTCCCGCCGCGGAAATTGATGAACCGCGACCCGCCACGGATCCCGTGCAAGCCCCGGAACGCGACGTCGAAGCGGCCCCCGCTCCACCGCCCGCGCGGACGGCCCCGCCCCCGCCGCTTCCCGGCGCTTCCATCGCCGACATCCTCGAAGAAACGGGCGATCTCAGCGACCCGGAGGCGCGGGCGCGCGCCGTCGAAGCCATCCGCGAGTTGGAAGACGCGCGCCTCAAGGCGGCCCGCGAGCGCGCTGAAGCGCTGGGCCTGCCCACCCGCGTCGAGCTGCCCGACGGTACCGTCAAAGAACTCTACGGCTTCGCGGGCGACATGCCGCTCTACCGCGTCACGCACAACGTGAACGCCGCGATCTCGGTAGCCGTCGACCGTATACGCGACGATCCCGCCGCACCGCTGCGCGGAGAGGGCGTCACCATCGGTATGTGGGACCAAGGCACGGCCCGTGCCACCCATCAGGAGTTCGGCGGGCGCATGCGGCTCATCGACAACGCCTCCGCCAGCACCCACGCCACACACGTGGGCGGCACGCTTATCGCCGCCGGGACCGACTCCCGCGCCCTCGGCATGGCACCCCTCGCGACCGTCGATTCGTATGACTGGAACAACGACAAGTCACAGATGACGGCGCGTGCCGCCGCCGCCCCCGGCGAAGAAGGCAAGCTCTACCTTTCCAACCACAGCTACGGGTTCGTCGCCGGGTGGCTGCGCACGGGCCGTTCCTCGCCCCGCTTCGAATGGCACGGCGGCAGCCGCTCCGTGGAGACGCGCTTCGGTGCCTATCATGCGCAGGCGCGCGACTCCGATGCCATCGCCCATGCCGCGCCTTACTACCTCATGTTCCGCAGCGCAGGCAACGACCGCACGGAGAATCCCGCCGAGGGTGATGAGGTCGCCCTCTCCCCGGGCGGCAGTGTCATCAGCTACGACAGCTCCGTGCATCCGGCGGGGGACGGTGTATACCGTGGCGGTTACGATACAATCAGCTTCGACGCCGTGGCCAAGAACGTGATCACGGTCGGCGCGGTTGACGACGCCGTCGCCGCCGGGCAGCGCGACCTCTCCCGCGCCGCCATGGCACCGTTCTCCTCGTGGGGGCCGACCGACGACGGGCGCATAAAGCCCGACATCGTCGCCAACGGCATCACCCTCCTCTCCGCCTCTGCCAGTTCTGACGCTGGCTACGCCACACTCAGCGGCACAAGCATGTCCGCCCCGAACGCGGCAGGCGCCGCCGCGCTCCTCGTGGAACTCTACGGCACCCTCTTTCCCGGCGGGGCCATGCGCTCCAGCACTCTCCGGGGCCTCCTCATCCACACCGCCGACGACCTCGGCAACCCCGGCCCCGACTACCGCTTCGGCTGGGGCCTGCTAAACGCCGAAGCCGCCGCCGACCTCATCCGCGATTTCGCCGCCAACCCCGGCACCCGCCGCATGACGGAGGACACCCTCACCACTGGCGACCCCACGCACACCCACTCGTTTGTGTGGGACGGCGAATCCCCCCTGCGCGCGACCCTCGCATGGACCGATCCGGCGGGAGCGGCCACCACTACCCACGATCTCCGGTCCCCGCGCCTGCGCAACAACCTGCACCTCCGCGTCGAAGGGCCTGACGGCGAACTGTTTTATCCCTACGTAATGCCCTTTGTCGGCACGTGGACGCAGGAGTCGATGTCGTTGCCCGCCACTACCGGCGTGAACAACACCGACAACGTCAATCAAGTTTACATCGCCGCCCCGCCCTCACCCGGTGTCTACACCGCCGTCGTCTCCCACGCCGGCACGCTCGCGAATAACCAGCAGGTCTACTCCCTGCTCATCTCCGGATCGGCGGCGGAAGAACCGCCCCCGCCCGCGCTGCGCGTCGCGTCCGTCTTTCCCGGTTCGGCCCTCTCCGGCGAGACGGTGACCCTGCAGATCGAAGGCAGCGGATTCACCGCCGACACCTCCGTGCGTCTCTCCCGTCCGGGCCTGCCTGACATTCAGGGAACCGCCTATGAGGTCCTCGGCGTAGGGGCGCGCGCCCGCTTCGACCTCGCCGGGGCGGTCGCCGGACCGTGGGATCTTATCGCCTCGCGCGACGACGGCGAAACCGACACGCTCGCCGCTGCCTTCGCCGTGATCGACGCTGTGTGGAGCGAGGATTTCGACGGTAACGTCGAGGGCTGGAGCACGGAAACGCCCGTGGGCACCAACACATGGTCACTCACCACCGATCGTAGCCATTCGCCCGATACATCCTATTTTGCGCCCGGCGTGGCACAGCGCTCGCTTGCCGTCCTTGTCTCCCCGTCCATTGAGATTCCAGCCGATGCCACCGACCTCCAGCTTCGGTTCTGGCAGCGCCGCTCGCTGCCCTCCGGCCGCCACGGCGGCATCATGGAGCTGAGTGTGAACGGGGGACCGTGGCGGGACGTTGCGGACGCCGCTTCCGGTGCCTCTTTCCTGAGCAATGGGTACAACGGCACCGTCTCCGACATCGGACGCCCCGCCGACCGCAATCCGCTCGACGGCAGGGCGGCGTGGACCGGCAGCACCTCCGCCTTTGTCGAAACCATTGTGGCGCTCCACGACACAGCAGCGTTTGCCGGAAATACCGTCCGCTTCCGGTGGAGTCTCGGCACCAGCTCGCGCTCCAGCAGCGAGGGCTGGTGGATCGACAGCCTCGCCCTCCTCGGTGACACTGAAATGACGGGTTCGCCGCCCGTCATCACGGCGGGTCCCGACGCCACCGTCTCCTTCTTCGATACGGAGAACGAGCGCGGCGTGATCGAAAGCGTGTCCACCCATCTCACTGTCGAGGCGGAGTCCTCCGCCGCAAACGGCAGCACACTCGTGTATTCATGGAACGCCGACGGCCCGCCCGATGCGCCGGTCGACTTCTCCGAAAACAACAGCTCCGCCGCCGCCGCGACCACTGCCGTGTTTGCCGCCGCCGGTATCCACACTTTCACGGTCACCGTCTCGGACGGCCACGGCCTCACCACCTCCGCCAGCCTTGAGGTCGAAGTGCGTGCCGTGCCTCAGGGCCTCTCCGTTTCACCCGCCTCGGCAACCGTCCCGCTTGGCTCAACGCGCGAGTTTGGCGCGACTCTCCACGACCAGTTTGGCATGCCGCTTGAGACCCAACCCAGTGCTTTCGCATGGTCGGCAAGCGGTGGCGGAACAATCGACGGCAACGGTGTCTTCACCGCCGCCGAAGTGGGAGAACTCTTCACCGTCCGTGCCGAATCCAACGGTTTTTCCGGCACCGCCGCTGTCACCGTCGCCCCCCTCTCTGCCACCGTCACCCTCGGGAACCTCGTGCAAACCTTCGACGGCTTGCCCAAGCCCGTCACCGTCGCCACCAATCCGCCCGGACTCGCCACCCGTGTGACCTACGACGGCAGCGAGGATCCCCCCACCGCCGTCGGCAGCTACACCGTGCGTGCCGAAGTCACCGACCCCGACTACCGCGGCGACGCCGAAGGCACGCTCCTCATCGAACCGGCGGAAGACGACCCGCCCGCCACCCTCGAAGACCTCGTCGCGCGCTACTTTCCGGACGCCGATCCGGCATCCGTCGACCTCGGCGCCGATCTCAACGGCAACGGTCTACCCGCCCTCGCCGACCTCGCCTTCGGGAACCATCCCGCCGAGAGCAACGGCACTGCCTTCCGCCCCGCCTTGGAACTCACCACCGCCGACGAGGTCGTCTTCACCTACCCTCGCAGCCGCGAAACCGTGGGCATCCTCGCACTATCCGCCGAATACAGTGACAACCTCACGATATGGAACCCGCTTGATCCAGAATCCGGCGGCGTTATCCGCGAGGTCATCGAAGGCGCTTTTCGGACAACCGACGAAACGGACGCCAACACCGAACCCACCGTCGACGCCGTCCGCTACACCCTCCCCGCCTACGATCGCCCCAACCGGTTTTTCCGGCTACGCATTCGTTTGGCAGACGGTGATTGAGCCTGCCGGAATAGCAGCGCCGCGCGACGTTTTCGGGCTGCTCTTCAGCGCCGGATCCCGCAACGGGCGAAGTCCCGCGCTAATCCGGCGCTTACACCGACGCCAGCCGCGCGACGTTTTCGGGCTGCTTCAGCGCCCGATCCCGTTACGGGTGAAACCGCACGAACGCGTGATTCCCCGGACCTTGACAAAACACCCAAAATAGTCAAACTATCGAATATGATCAAAAAATACAAAATCCGCAACACACCTGTTCTCAAGGTGGAGGAGCTTCCGCCGGTCACGGCCACGGCGCTGAAAAACACCACGGCGGATGTTCTCGACCAAGTGGCTGCGATGGGGGCGGTGGCCGTCACCCGCCACGACAAGCCACGGGCCGTTCTCCTCTCCGTCGAACAGTTCGAGCAACTGACGGGCGGAGCAGACGATTGGCTCGCCGATCTACACGAGGAATACCAAGGCGTGCTTGAGAAGATGCAGGCACCCGAGCAGAAAGCGGCTGCCATGCGCGCCTTCAACGCCACGCCTGAAGAACTGGGCAAAGCCGCCGTCGCCGCCGCCATGCGCAAGACGAAACGCGCGAAATGACCGTCGCTTCTTCACGAAAGCCGCCCGTTCTTCACGTCCTTGCCGGCGTCAACGGAGCCGGAAAATCCAGTATCGGGGAGAGCATCTTCGCTGCCGAAGGTTCGGTCGTCTTCAACCCCGACACCATCGCCGCGCGCATCCGATCGCTCCATCCCGACATCTCCGCCTCTCTTGCCAACGCCCACGCATGGCAGCTCGGCAAGGCGCTCCTCGAACAGGCGATTGCCGACGGCAAAGACTACCGCTTCGAAACCACCCTCGGAGGCAACACCATCCCCCGGCTCCTGCGCGAAGCCGCCCGTCAGGGACACCGGCTGCACATTTGGTTCTGCGGCCTCGACAGCCCGGAGCGGCACATCCGCCGCGTCCGCGCGCGCGTCGCACAGGGCGGGCACGACATCCCCGAGGCCAAAATCCGCGAACGCTGGGATGCCAGCCGCAAAAACCTCATCCGTCTCCTGCCCCACATCCACCACCTGCGGCTATACGACAACTCCCACGAAGCCAGCCCCGCAAAAGGCCGCGCCCCGCGCCCCGTCCTTCTCCTCGAAATGAAAAGCCGCAAAATCACCGCCCCCGCCGACCTCTCCGGCGCACCCCACTGGGCCCGGCCCATCATCGCCGCCGCCATCCGCCTCCATACCCTGCCCGACGGATAGGCCGGGACCGGCTTTGGCAAGCCAACCGGGCACCGTGCGAGCTAACCCAAAGCAAGGTGCAGAACCCTGCCGTCGCCGCCAAATGGATGAGGTGCAAATAGGTCATGCTCTGTTCGGGTATCGCGGCGAATTCATGCCGACGAAGAGAAGGAACCTCTGCGGAAAAAACACCAACGAGGCGACCCTGACGGAGATGTGGGCGGCGGCCACGACGAGGATTTGTAACGGAGACCCTCGGAAGATCATGATAAATTGAGAATTACTCGACAGACGTCAAACGCCGGGGCGCATGTGGATTTCCCCGCCAAGGGCCCGATCCTCGTTCAAAGAGATTCGAGCGCGGCGTCGATCCGATCCTTGTGTACGAGCCGGTCACGAAGGGATTCCGGAATGGCACTTCCTCCAAGGTAGGCACCGAGCATGGCGCCGGCCATCGCACCACGGCCGGCATTGTCGCCCCCGGCGGCGCAAATCCGCAGGAGAGTCCCTTCGAAGTCGTCGGGTGTCTGCACGACGGCGACCAAGGCCGAGGGGAAACTGTTTTTCAAGGGGCAGGACTGGCCGAGCCGCGCGGTCGCCTCCGTCGTGCTCAGGTGTTTGCGCTCAAAGACATCGCGAAAGCGCTTCACCTATGAATTGGCCCCAAATCATGCCCTCAATTCTGTCTTGAACCTCAATTGCCATAAGACCGTCACCGTCGCCACAAATTCATCCCTGTCAAATCGTCCATCATGCGCTGCGTCTCGTCATCCACCGAAACGGGTTCGGCACCCTATGATGGTGCCGCTTCGAGAGAAAAAGGGAATGCTGCGGCTCTGCACAACCTTCTTGAGGTAAACCCGAATCGCCGCGGAGAAATCCATCCCGATCTCCTCAAGGACTTGGTCGGCATCCTCGCGCAGTTCATCAGGCACTCTGATTTGCAGTGTTTTCATTACT
>SKLD01000148.1 GCA_007123395.1 Opitutales bacterium | reverse complement strand
TACGACGACCTCTCCAAGCACGCCGTGGCCTACCGCCAGATTTCCCTCGTCCTCAAACGCCCCGCCGGCCGCGAGGCCTTCCCCGGCGACGTCTTCTACCTGCACAGCCGCCTCCTCGAGCGCGCCGCGCGCCTCAATGAAGACAACGGCAATGGCTCCCTCACCGCGCTTCCCGTCATTGAGACGCAGGCGGGCGATGTCTCGGCTTACATCCCGACCAACGTCATCTCCATCACCGATGGGCAGATCTTCCTCGAAACCGATCTCTTCAACCAAGGTATCCGTCCCGCTGTCAATGTGGGCCTCTCCGTCTCCCGGGTCGGCTCCGCCGCGCAGATCAAGGCCATGAAAAAGGTCGCCGGACGCATCAAGGGCGAACTCGCCAATTACCGCGAACTCGCGGCCTTCGCCCAATTCGGGTCCGATCTCGACGCCCGCACCCGCGAGATTCTCGACCGCGGCTCGCGCCTTGTGCAAATATTCAAGCAGCCTGTCTACTCTCCCAAGAGCGCCGAGATTCAGGTCGCGCTGCTCTGGTCCATCAACAACGGATATTTCAAGGACGTCCCGGAGGAGGACGTGCAGGCCGAGGCCGAAAACCTCCAGGAGTACCTCGAAACCGGTAGCCGCGGTCTTCTCGACAAAATCTTCAAGGAGCGCGTCCTCTCCGACGAAATCGAAACCGGTCTGAAGTCCGCCGTCGAGGCGTGGAAGTCCTCGCGCAAGAAGGACTGAACCGAGCCCGCCGCCAATAGCCGCACCCGCGCGAAGCCACCGCATCCATGCCCAACACCCGCGACATCCGCAACCGTATCAAGGGGGTGAAAAACACCGCCAAGATCACACGGGCGATGCAGCTCGTGGCGTCCTCCAAGATGAAGCGCGCGCAGGAGCGCGCGATGGAGCGCCGCGACTACTCATGGCTCATGTCGCGCATGATCGCGGCCATCGAGGAGCAACTGCCCGAGGGCCTGCACCACCCCTTTCTCGACGAACGCGAGGTGATCACCCACTGCGTCCTCGTCTTCTCCACCGACCGCGGGCTCTGCGGACCCCTTAACGCGAACCTCTTCCGCGAGATCGCCCGGTTTGACCGCGGCACCACCGCCTTCGTCACCGTCGGGCGCAAGGCGCGCCAGTTCGTCACCCGCACGAAGCGCACGCTCCTCGCCGACTTCCCCGTCTCCGAAGAGGCCCGCTTCAGCGAAATCCGACCCGTCGCCGAGTTTCTCATCGAGGGTTTCAACCGTGGCGATTTCGATGCCCTCGACGTGCTCTATCCCCGTTTCAAGAACACCCTCGTGCAAGTGCCGACAAGCGTCCAGATGCTCCCGATGACGGATTTCCGCGCGCGCCTCGACGAGTTCAAGGACGACAGCGGCATCGACCCCCTCCAGGATCTCCGGTCTTTCCTCTTTGAACCGGAAGCGGAAGTGATTCTCGACCAGTTGCTCGACCTTTTTTTCAAGCAACAGATCTACCGCATCGCGCTCGACGCGCGCGCTTCCGAGCACAGCGCGCGCATGGTCGCCATGAAGGCCGCCACCGACAACGCGAAGAAACTCACCGATCAACTCACCCTGCAATACAACAAAGCCCGCCAAGCCGCCATCACCCAAGAGATCCTAGAGATCACCGCGGCCACCCTGCACAGTTAGGCGGCGCTACCCATCCAACCAATATTTCTTTCCAAAATGAGCGACAACACCGGCAAGATTGTTCAGGTTCTCGGGGCCGTCGTGGACGTGCAGTTCGACGTCAAAAGCGTCCCGGCCATCTACCAAGCGCTTCATGTCGACTACAAGGTCGGCGACAAGCCCGTCAAACTCACCCTCGAGGTGCAGCAACACCTCGGCGAGGGCCTCGTGCGCGCCGTCGCCATGGCCTCAACGGAGGGCCTTGTGCGCGGGATGAGCGTCACCGACACCGGCGCCGCCATCACCGTCCCGGTGGGCGAAGGCGTCCTTGGGCGCATCTTCAACGTGACGGGCGATCCCGTCGATGAACGCGGCGAGGTCAAACACGACAAGCGCTACGCCATCCACCGCAGCCCGCCACCCCTCGTCGACCAAAGCACCAAGTCCGAAATCCTCGTCACCGGGATCAAGGTCATCGACCTCATCTGCCCCTTCACCAAAGGCGGCAAGGTCGGCGCCTTCGGCGGCGCGGGTGTCGGCAAGACCGTTGTCATCATGGAGCTGATCAACAACATCGCCAAGAGCTACGGGGGCTACTCCGTCTTCTGCGGTGTCGGCGAGCGCTCCCGCGAGGGCAACGATCTCTACCACGAAATGTCCGACGCCGGCGTCATCGACCAGGAAAACATCGAGAACTCCAAGGTCGCCCTTGTCTACGGCCAGATGAATGAGCCCCCCGGCGCGCGTATGCGCGTGGGCCTTTCCGGCCTCTCCATGGCGGAATACTTCCGCGATGAAAAGGGCCTCGATGTGCTCCTTTTCGTCGATAACATCTTCCGCTTCTCGCAGGCCGGCTCCGAGGTCTCCGCGCTCCTCGGTCGCTCCCCTTCCGCCGTGGGCTACCAGCCCACCCTCGCGCAGGAGATGGGCATCCTCCAGGAGCGCATCACCTCCACCAAAAAGGGCTCCATCACCTCCTTCCAAGCCGTCTACGTCCCCGCCGACGACCTCACCGACCCGGCCCCGGCCGCCACCTTCGCCCACCTCGACTCGACCATCGTTCTCGAGCGGCGTATCGCCGAGTTGGGCATCTATCCCGCCGTCGATCCGCTCGTCTCCACCTCCAACGCCCTCGATCCCGCCGTTGTCGGCGAGGAGCACTTCCAGGTCGCGCGCGGCGTGCAAAACGTCCTCCAGCGCTACAAGGATCTCCAAGACATCATCGCCATCCTTGGCATCGACGAACTCTCCCCCGAGGACAAGCTCATCGTCTTCCGCGCCCGCAAGATCCAGAAGTTCCTTTCCCAACCCTTCAACGTCGCCGAGGTCTTCACCGGCATCCCCGGCAAGATCGTCCCCGTCGACGACACCATCAAGGGCTTCAAGATGATCCTCGACGGCGAACTCGACCACGTCGATGAAAACGACTTTGCCTACAAGGGTGGCGTCGACGAAGTCCTCGAAGCACACAAAAAGCAAAGTTGATCGCTCCCCGATCCATGGCGTCCCTCACCCTCGAAGTTGTCACCCCCGAGCGCACGGTCTTCCGCGAGACCGTCGACCACGTCGTGCTGCCCACCGTCAGCTCCGGCGAGATCGATATTCTCCCCGGCCACATCCCCCTCATGACCATTATCGAGCCGGGCGCGCTCCGCTTTTTTAAGGACGGCGAACCCGACTCCATCGCCATCGACAAAGGCTTCATCCGCGTCTACGCCGACACCGTCAGCGTCCTCACCGAAGCTGCCATCGAAGTCGAGAAAATCGACGCCTCCCAGGCCGACGAAGCCCGCCGCCGCGCCGAAGAAGCCCTCGCCAAAGCCACCGAAGAAGGCGCCGACCCCGCCATCCTCGAAGAACTCGAGACCAAAGCCCGCTTCGCTGTCCTCCAAAAAATCATTGCCGACAACAAGCGGATGTAGGGGGGAATCAGCGGCAGAGGGCGGGGCCGCAAGGTTGGAGTCCCGGCTTATTGCCGGTCCCGGGATCCGCCGCTCCCGCCTTCTTCGGTGACTCAGTTGGCTGGACCGCTTGGCGGGTCAGAGACACGTCCGGAGCGTTCCGGTCGATCAGCAGGCCATCCGACTTCTTGGATGCGCCCGGTTGGGACTTGGGCCGGCGGGTGGTTCCTTACTTTACTCCCGCGACGTCAGCGATTCGTCGATCGCGCTGTTGTCGTAGAGGTTTTGCACGTCCTCGAGGTCGTCGAGGGCATCAAGGAGGCGCAGGAGCTTTTGCGCGGTGTCTTTGTCCTGCACGGGGGTGAGGATGGTGGGGATGTAGGCGAGTTCGGCGTTGTCGGGCTCGATCCCGGCCTTTTCGATAGCCGAGGAAACGGCGTCGAAATCGGTCATGGCGCAGCGGATTTCAAAGTGGTCGCCGTTGTTCAGAATGTCTTCGGCACCGGCTTCGAGGCCGATCTCCATGAGTTGGTCCTCGGTCGCCTTGTCCGCGCTGATGAGGAACTGGCCTTGGCGGTTGAAGCTGTGCTGCACCGCACCGGGTGCCGCGAGATTGCCTCCGTGCTTGCTGAAGGTGGACCGCACTTCACTCGCCGCGCGGTTCTTGTTGTCGGTCGTCACTTCCACGATGATGCCCACCGCGCCGGGACCGTAGCCTTCATAGGCGAGTTGGAAATACTCGACGCCCGGCAGCTCGCCCGTGCCCTTCTTGATGGCGCGCTCGATGTTGTCGTTGGGCATATTCGCCGCCTTCGCCTTGTTGACGAAGAGGCGCAGGCGCGGATTGAACTCAGGGTCGCCTCCGCCCTCGCGCGCGGAGATCGTAATGTCTTTCGCGATGGCGCTGAAGATCTTGCCGCGTTTCGCGTCGACCGCGGCCTTGTGGCGCTTCGTCGTCGCCCATTTGCTATGTCCAGCCATGATTCCAGAATATGGGAATGGTTCCGGTTGAAAGGTTCCGCCGGGTTGAAAAGCTGTCCAGTGTTCGGATTCCGGTCCGCGAAGCAACCGGAAACATCCACCCCGAAACAACGTCCCGATGTCGAGTGGCTTTGACAAAGCGGCGGCGTTGGCCCACTGTTCCCGGCATGTCCCATCCATTGTCCGATTCCGAGATTGAGGTCGCTCTGAGCGGTCTGCCCGGTTGGTCCCGTGACGGTGACCAACTCGCCAAAACCTACAGCTTCGGCTCCTTTCGCGAGGCCGTCAGCTTCATCACCCGCATCGCCTTCGAGGCCGAGGACATGAACCATCACCCCGACCTCGCCAACGTCTACAACAAAGTGTCCATTGCCCTCTCGACACACGACTCCGGCGGCAAAATCACGGAGAAAGACGTCAAACTCGCCCAGAAGATCGAAGACATTAGCTGGGTGTAGCTTGCTCTTTCTGCCGGTTGCTGCGGGAGGGCGGCCACCAGTTGGCTGGTCGAAAAGCGGAACACCCGGAAGAACGGCTTGTCTCGGCAATTCGCCCGGAGTCTCCCGAAAAGCGGGCAGAGACCATTCGTTTGCCCGCCCCCGGATACCCCGCACTATCCTGAACCGCGCCGGTGCCGGGATGCGAACGCGTCGGATGGAGACCAGACCTCCGACACGATGATATCGGGCGGAGTCGTATGGTTTGAATCTATTGAGCGAATAAATTTTATCCGGATAATTGGAGCAATAAAATGGCGGACATTTATCCTCTGCATTGCAGTGGTATCAGGCATAAGATTGTGTTTTTATTATTAGGTATCTGTTTGTGAATCCCTTCGCAAAATGTCGAATTAAATGCCTGCCATACATATAGAGTGATATTGGGCGGTTTATTCGGATATAATCTTTAAATGTCTCTTGTTATTTTCTCATCATGGTCGTGGAAATAAATGCCGGGCATTCAAATCGGTGTATGCTGGAGAATCGGCTGTTTGCGTGCATTGGTGCGCCGGAGCTTGCTTTGGTCGGGCGGGTTTGTTGGGTTCGCGGATCTATGCGAATTCGAGCATTTCAAGGACTGCGTCCCCAACCCGACAAAGCCGCGAAGGTTGCGGCGCTGCCTTACGATGTCGTCTCGACGGAGGAGGCGCGCGCGCTGGCGGCAGGCAATCCGCTGAGCCTTTTGCACGTGACGCGTGCGGAGATCGACTTGCCGGAGGGCACTGATCCGTATTCGGAAGCGGTTTACGCGAAGGCGCGGGAGAATTTCGAGCGCCTGCAGAGGGAGGGCGGTCTCACGCGGGAGACGGAGCCGTGTGTCTACCTCTACCGCCAGTCGATGGGCGGGCACAGCCAGACGGGCCTTGTGACGGTGTGCCACATCGAAGACTACGAGAATGACCGCATCAAGAAGCACGAAAAGACGCGTAAGGCGAAGGAGGACGACCGCACGACGCTCAACCGCACGCTGCGGGCGCATCCCGGACCGGTGTTTCTGACCTACAAGGACGACTCGAGACTCCGAGAACTGACGGAGGCGGTGGTGTCGGGCGCGCCCTTTTTTGATTTCGCGGCACCGGACGGTGTGCGCCACACGCTGTGGCGGGTGGCGGGCGGCAAGGCATTTGTGGATGCCTTTGCGGATGTCCCCTATTCTTATGTGGCGGACGGGCACCATCGGGCGGCGAGCGCTGCGCGCGTGGGTAAAGAGCTGCGCGATGCAAACCCGGTCCATACCGGCGAAGAGGATTACAACTGGTTTCTCGCCGTGCTGTTCCCGGCGGGCGAACTGAATATTCTGCCCTACAACCGCGTCGTCGCCGACCTCAACGGATTGTCGGCGGACGAATTCCTGCGGCAGGTGGGCGCGGGTGCGGAGATCACGTCCGATGCGGACCCTTCGCCGACGTGCCCCGGCCAAGTGTCGATGTACCTCGGCGGCCGCTGGTATGGACTCGAGTTTGCGGCGGACGCGAACGAGGGGCCGATTGAGCGGCTCGATGTTTCGCGCCTGCAGGACAAGATCCTCGCGCCGCTGCTGGCGATTGACGATCCACGCACAAGCCAGCGCATCGACTTCGTCGGCGGCGTGCGCGGCACCTCGGAATTGGAGCGCCGCGTCGACTCCGGCGAATGGGCGGTGGCCTTTTCGATGTATCCCGTGACCGTCGGCCAACTCATGGAAATCGCCGACGCCGGCGCGATCATGCCGCCAAAGAGCACATGGTTTGAGCCCAAGCTGCGCAGCGGCCTTGTTGTGCATACCTTTTGAGTCCTATGGGTTTGCGTGCCGACCGAAAACGCGCCGGGTTGCCGAGTCTGTGGCAAGGCGGGCATTTGATGCACCTTTGCCAATCCATACCTTGGCACCGCGAGGCTGCGGTCCGGCGCCGAGCGGTATTGCGGTTATGGTTTCGGCGTGTTCGACTGCTTCCGAATGCATGACTGCCGTCAGTTTTGGGTGGAGCGGGAGATGCCGGAGGGCCGGGCCGGGCTTTGGCGTCTGGGCGGACTGAAGATCTGGCTCGCACG
>SKLD01000198.1 GCA_007123395.1 Opitutales bacterium | reverse complement strand
TCCCGAGGACGACCGGCACCGTCACCGACGGCACCACAGCCATGCAACCGGCGTCGGTGGTAAGGTAAAGAGTCGTGGGACACTGCAACAGGGGAGGTGCCGGCGTGGCAATGAGAGAAACCTCTTCAAAATGAACGTCGCCCAGCAATTCGTATGGGAGAGGATCTAGCGAAGGAGGCTTCTCACCCGCGACCAAACGAACATTCAGCGGCAGACCCGTTGCACTTGGCGGTGCCAAATAGGTGCGTTCGTGGATGGCATATTCTCCCCCGTTGAAGATGGTGATGGTTTCGCCAGTCACATGAAATGTGCCTAGACTAAGGGATCCGAAGACGCCCAACTCCTCTAAAGCCGCCACCGTTACCAGCTCATCCGCTGAAACCCGCGTGGTTATGACATAGGTCCAGCCTCCCCAGAAGGTCGAGAGCCCATACTGGCGGAAGCCTCCCTTCGTGTGAATAAGATTGGGACTGGCACTGTTCGTCCAATTTGGAGAACTCACCAGCCCGGAGACTGTTGCCCGCCCGTTTGCAATGTATGTTTCCGGGACGGGGAGGTTATCCCCCCTCCCCAACCATGGCCCACTGCCTACATAGTCTTCATAGAAAAAGACATTCGCCGGAATCGGCGTCGTTCCCTCATTCGCCGGATCGGAGAAGTCGAAATTGGGGATCGGGATGGGAAAACTGGTTTGCCCCTGCAAGAGCCCGCCATGTGCCAAAGCACACGCCGCCAGAAGGGCAATCCGGCGAAATCCATTGTTGGCGAGAATCCCGGATTTCCTCGATCCGGGCGATGTGGCTGATGACACGTTCACAAGAGTATCGTGAACAAATCCACAGGCCAGTCAATGAGAATTCCTTATAACGACTATAAAAAAACACCCCCGCCACGTAAATGCGGCGGGGGTGCCCAACCCAAAACAAAAACCCAATAGAAGAAAAACAGTATCAGGCTTTCGGTTTCACCATATCGGTGGGATCAAGAGCCTTTTCAAGGGTGGCTTCGTCGAGGAGTTCCAACTCCAACACGACCTCGCGCAGGGTCTTGTTTTCGGCGAAGGCCTTCTTCGCGACCATGGCGGCGTTGTCGTAGCCGATGTAGGGATTGAGAGCGGTGACAAGCATGAGGCTGGAACGCACGAGGTCGGCGCAGCGTGCTTCGTTGGCCTCGATGCCCGCGACGCAGCGGTCGGCGAAGACGCGCGCACCGTTGCCGAGGACGGTGACGGAGTCGTGCAGCGCCTTGGCGATGAGCGGGATGGTGACGTTCAGCTCGAAGTGACCGTCGCGCCCGCACATGCCGACGACGGCGCTCATGCCCTGCGCGTAGATCGAGGCCTGCACGAGCATCTCGCTCATGACGGGGTTGACCTTGCCCGGCATGATGCTGGAGCCCGGCTGCGTGGCGGGAAGGTTGATCTCAAAGATGCCGCTGCGCGGGCCGCTGCCGAGGAGGCGGATGTCGTTGGCCACCTTGGTGAGGCTGGCCGCGATGGTGGCGAGGTAACCGGCGACTTCAACGGCGTCGTCGCGCCCGCCCTGGGCCTCGAAGTGGTTGTCCGCCTCGCGGAAGGGGATTCCCGTCTTATCGGCAAGAAGCTTGCAAACGCGCCCGGCGAACTCGGGGTGGCAGTTGATGCCGGTGCCGACGGCGGTGCCGCCGATGGCGAGTTCCTCCAGCGCGGAGACCGCTTTCTTGGCACGCTCCACGCTCTTCTTCACCTGCGCGGCGTAGCCGCTGAACTCTTGGCCAAGGGTCAGCGGCGTGGCGTCCATGAGGTGCGTGCGCCCGATCTTCACGACTTTGTCGAAGGCCGACGCCTTCTCTTCGAGCGCCGCTTGCAGGTGTTCGAGCGAAGGAACGAGATTCTCCTTGATGGCGAGGGCGACGGAGACGTGCAGCGTCGTGGGGATGATGTCGTTGGACGACTGCCCCATGTTAACATCGTCGTTGGGGTGGATCGGCTCGCGCGAGCCGATGGGCTTGCCCAGCTTCTGGCAGACGCGGTTGGAAATGACCTCGTTGACGTTCATGTTCGACGAAGTCCCCGAGCCGGTCTGGAAGACATCGACAGGAAAGTGGGCGTCGAGCTTGCCCTGCGCGACTTCCTCGGCCGCTTCGCGGATAAGGTCGGCCTTTTCCTTGGGCAGGCGCCCGAGTGCTTCATTGGCCGTGGCGCACGCCCACTTCACGAGGCCGAGCCCGTGGTTGAAGGCGGCCGGCATGGGCTGGCCGCTGATGGGAAAGTTGAGCACAGCGCGCTGCGTGGAGGCACCGTAGAGGGCGTCTTCCGGCACGGACATCTCGCCCATGGAGTCTTTTTCGGTTCTCATTCTGCTATCGTTCGACTGTTGATTTCTGTAAAAATACTAATTTTTCGGATGGGACGGATTACCGTTCCTTATGTCAACACAATCATCCTCTTTCCCCGTCAATCGATGCGCAGAACGATCTTGCCCCGTGTGTGCCCGGCTTCGAGGTCCTTGAAGGCGGCGGCATAATCCTTCCATGAGCGCACGGAAGATACCTCCACTTTCATTTCACCGCGCACGACGCGTCCGGCAAGTTCGGCGAGTTGCTCCGCGTGCGGGGCGACGAAAACCCACTCCGCGCGGACACCCTTGCCGGAAAGTTCCTCGATCTTGCCCGGATCGACAATGGAGACGATACGCCCGTCCGCCGCGAGGCACTCCGGGCTGCGCTCCAGCGCTTCGCCGCCGACACAGTCGAAAACAAGGTCGGCGCCGTCCGGCGCGGCCGCGCGCACGTTCGGCACCAAGTCTCCGCGGTAATCGACGGGGTGATCCACGCCGAGCGAGCGCAGAAAGCCGTGATTCGGCACACTCGCCGTGCCAAGAACGACAGCACCGGCGCTCTTTGCCAGTTGCGCGGCGAAGTGCCCCACTCCGCCTGCGGCGGCATGCACGAGGACGGTCTCGCCCTTTTCTAGTTTGCCTGCGTCGAAGAGGGCCTGCCATGCCGTGAGCCCGGCGAGGGGCAGCGCGGCGGCAGCCTCGAAGGAAAGCTCCTCGGGTTTGTGGGCGAGGTGGCGCGGCTCCAGCACAATGGATTCCGCCAGCGAGCCGTCGCGCACGTAGTCCTTGCGACAGTAGGCAAGCACGGCGTCACCGTCCGCGAAACCCTCGACGCCTTCGCCGACGGCGTCGATCACGCCCGCGCAATCCCAGCCGAGGGTGACCGGGAAGTGGTGCGGAAACATGTCCTTTAGGTAGCCGTCCCGGATCTTCCAGTCGACGGGATTCAACGCCGCCGCGCGCACCCGCACGCGCACCTCGCCGCGGCCCGGTTGAGGGACCGGAATTTCATCGAAGGCGACCGTCTCTGGTCCGCCGAAAGAGTGAATGACTAATGCTTTCATAACACGCGCAAGATAACCGGCCATTCCGGCGGGTGCAAGCAACCGTGCCGTTCCGCTGAGGCGCGAGAGTGGACCGCAATTCCGCCTCAGTTCCGGTCTTTGTTCTCCGCCAGCGCCTTGAGGGCTCTCTCCCGGCCTTCGCGGTGGTCCACAATAGGCTTCGGGTAGGTCTCGCCGAGGCGCACGCCGGTGTGGCGCAGGATCTCGGGCGGCGCTTCCCACGGCGCGTGGATGTATTTCGCAGGCAGTTTCGCCAGCTCGGGCACGAAGCGGCGCACATAGTCGCCCTCGCCGTCAAACTTCGCTCCCTGCGTCATGGGGTTGAAGATGCGGAAATACGGCGCGGCGTCGGCCCCGCAGCCGCCCGCCCACTGCCAGCCAAGGGTGTTGGAGGCGAGGTCGGCGTCGACGAGGGTGTCCCAGAACCAGCGCGCTCCCTCGTTCCACGGAAGGAGCAGGTGCTTCACAAGGAAAGACGCCACGACCATGCGCACACGGTTGTGCATCCACCCCGTTTCCCAGAGCTGGCGCATGCCCGCGTCGACGATGGGATAGCCCGTGCGCCCCTTTTGCCACGCCTTGAGCGCTGCCTTGTCCTTACGCCACGGAAAGCGCCGGAAGGCGTCCTGCAAGGGCTGTTCCGGTGTATCCGGAAAGTGGTAGAGCACATGGTAGGCGAACTCGCGCCAGACCAGCTCGCGCACAAAGGTTTCGCGGCCCTTGCCCGGATTATCGCGCAGCGCGCGCGCCACCGCCTCGCGCGGGCCGACCTGCCCGAAGTGGAGATACGGCGACAGCCGCGAGGTGCCGTCCTCGGAGGGAATATCGCGGGCGTCGGCGTACTGGCGCACCGGCCCGTCGAGGAAGTCATTCAGTCGCCGCAATCCGCCGCGCCGGGTCGGCGTCCACGCCTTGCGGATGCCCTCGTCCCACGCGATCTCCGGCAGCAGTCCGAGATCGCCGGGACTTTCGGAGTCCAGCCAATCAGGAGGAGCGGCGGGCCGCTTGCCGGTTGTCTCGACCGGCTCGGCAAAGCCCTTCGCCGCGACCGCGCGACTAAACGGCGTGTAGACGCGGTATGCCCTGCCCTGCCCCGAGCGCACAGTCCATGGTTCGAAGAGGAGCGAGCTGTTGAAGCTTTTGGCCTCCAGTCCGTCCTTGCCGAGCGCTTCCTTCACGGCGGCGTCGCGGCGGGTGATCGTCGGCTCGTAGCGACGGTTCCAATACACCGCCCCCGCACCAGTCTCTTCCGCGAGGCGGCGAAGCGCCTTCAGGCTGTCCCCGCAGCGGAGAATCAACCGCAGGCCCACCCCGTCGAGCGCCTCCGCGAGATCCTCCAGCGCATGGTGCAACCACCAGCGCGAGGCACCGCCGGGTGCCCAGCCGCCCTCCTCGTCCGGGGCATGGATATACACGGGCACGACCGGACAATCGCGCTCAAGCGCAGCGGCATAGGCCGAATTATCAGGCAGGCGCAAATCCTGCCGAAACCAAAGAAGGGTTGGAGCACTCACGGACCGAAGCCTACACGCCGCCACCGGAAAGGCAATCGGCGCGGAGAAATTGGGAGAACCGGGAAATTCCCCGACCCTGATCCAAAGCCTCACGGCTTCGGCTACTTGGCGGTCTTCGCTTCTCGTCGTTCGGGGCTTGCCCTTGGGGATGGGCGCTTACACGGTTTCCGGTCATGGCGAAGCGATTCCTATGCGAACCATGGCGCTGTCTGCGGCGGGCGGCGGCGATTCCGGCTCTCGGGGCCGCCCTGTCGGCCGCCGTTGTCTACGTTGTGGCGCGCTGTGCGCTCCCCGCGGCGGACGCCGGATGAGACCGAAACGTCCGGGCCCCGAGACCGTGCTTGAAAGCGTGGGACGAACCGCTTTCTCTACTTAGATCATGGGAAGTGTTTTCGGCAGTTTGTTCCGCATTGCGACGTGGGGTGAGAGTCATGGAGGCGGTGTCGGCGTCGTCATTGACGGATGCCCGCCGGGTCTTCCCCTGACGGCGGAAGAGATCCAGGCCGAGTTGGACCGGCGGCGTCCGGGCCAGAGCGAGATCACGACCCCGCGCAAGGAATCCGACACAGTGGAAATTTTTTCGGGGGTGCATGAAGGTTTTACGCTGGGCACGCCCATCGCTCTGAACGTGCGCAACCAAGACGCCCGTCCGCAAGCCTACGCCGAAATGCGCGAAAAATTCCGCCCCTCCCATGCCGACTTTACCTACGAGTCGAAATTCGGTCGCCGCATGGCCGAGGGCGGCGGGCGGTCCTCCGCGCGCGAGACGATCGGGCGCGTCGCCGCCGGCGCCATTGCCCGAAAAGTCCTCCGGCTCTCGGAAGGCGTGCGGATCCTTGCCTACATTGAGCGAATTCAAGACATCGCCATGCCACCGTCCGAAAAGGCGCCTGCTCCGGAGGACGTTGAAGCTACGCCGGTTCGCTGCCCCCACCCGGCCACGGCCGCCGCCATGATCGAGCGCATCAAGGAAGTGCGCGCGAAGGGAGACTCTGTCGGCGGGTCGATCCGCTGCCACGTCACGGGGCTGCCGCCGGGCTGGGGCGCGCCTGTCTTTGACCGGCTCGAAGCCGATTTGGCGAAAGCCATGCTCTCGCTCCCTGCGACAAAGGGGTTCGAGGTGGGGAGCGGCTTCCACGGCACCTTCCTCACCGGCAGCGAGCACAACGACGCCTTCGAGAAACGCGAAGGCCGGGTCCGCACGGCGACAAACCGCTCCGGCGGCGTGCAGGGCGGCATCAGCAACGGCGAGGAGCTGTATTTTTCCGTGGCCTTCAAGCCCACCGCGACGATCTTGCAGCGCCAGGCAACGGTCGACATGAAGGGCAACGCTACCGAGCTTATGGGCCGCGGGCGCCACGACCCCTGCGTCCTCCCCCGGGCCGTTCCCATCGTCGAGGCCATGACTGCCCTTGTCCTGCTCGACCATGCCATGCGCCACCACGCCCAGTGCCGCGCCTTTTCCTTTTGCAGCGAAGACAGCGGAGGCAGCGCGCCGTGAGCCCTCTGTATGTCTTTCTCGGCGCCGGGCCGTCGGAACGTGCCGCCCTTATCCGCGCCCTCATCGAGCGCGGCTTCGAGTCGCAGTCCTCCCCTTTCACTGTGTATGCGACGGAGAAAGACCTCGCGGAAAGGTCGGAGACGGGCCCGCTTTTGCAGGAGGTTGCGCAAGCAACCGTTGTCCCGCTACCGCCGGGATACGCGGATGATCCCGATGCACTGCCGGTTCCGCCCGAAGGCGGCACGGTGCTCTTCCTCGCGGACGGACGCGCTAATCCCGTTGATCAACTGGAGGCGCTCCGCCGCTGGATGGAAACCCACGACCTCGAACTCGCGCGGGTTTTCACTGTCATCGATTGCGCTCTGCTCGCAGCCAACCCCGGCGCCGCCCCGTGGTATGAAGCCTGTATCCACTTCAGCGACGTGGTCCTGCTCGGTAACCGCGTGAATGTATCGAAGAAGTGGGTGCGCGATTACGAGAAGCGGCTCCACCGCGAGGCGCTTCCTTGCCACATCGCCTACCTCAAAGCGGGTGGTGTGGTGGATTCACCGGCGGAGCTGCTCTATCCCGAACCGCGTCGGATCTCGCAATTTTTCGATCCGGTCGAGAGCGACCCTGCCCTCGAAGGCATCGAAATCGAAGGTGAACCGGACGACGAAGATGTTGACGGCACCGACCCGCAATCCGATCCATATCTCGCCCGCACGGAGCAAGGCTACCGTGTCAAACGCCTCGTCGACATCACCCGATTTCTCCCTGATTGATTATGCGCTCAACCCTCACCCTTCTCTGCCTGACACTCGCGATCACAGCCCTCGTCCAAGCTGAGGAAAACGGCGACGAAAACAACGACCGGCTTTTCGCGATACGCCCGATCTACGCCGTGAACGAGTTTTTCGACACGCGCCTGCCGGGCACGCTCGACAAATTCGACCTCACGCTCGAATACCGTCCGCGGTTCAGTGACTTCATCCGGCGCGAGTTCATCCGCTTTCCTCTCCTCCTGCGCTACGGTGTGACGGAGGACTTTGAGGTAGGCGTCCTCACAACGCCGTATCTTCCCCATCCCTTGAAATCGGGCGATGAACGCGGTTGGGGACCCGGGGAAATCGGTATCCTCGCCCGCACGAACATCACTCCGGTCTTCGCTCTCTGGGACTGGGCGACCGTCGAAGTAACCTTCCGGCAACCGCTGGGGCGTCCGCCGGTGGATTTGATCGACGGATACACGCGGTTGCGCCCGAGCCTCGCCGTCTCGCGCGCGGTGATCGATCCCGAGACAACGATTCTCTTCGCCAACGTGAGCTATGACTATGCGGTGGGCCATTGGGGCCGGGCCGAACCGGACCCTGAACTCGTTACCCGCCAAAACATAGCCGAAGCGGGGCCGGGTGTGCTTTTCAAGCCCACCGAACTCGGTTACTTCGCGGAGTATCGCCTGCGCCACATCGACGAGCCCGAAGAAGACCGCTGGGCACACGTCTACCGCGTAGGAATTGTCTGGGAAGTGCCCCGCTTCCGCAGTGCGCGCGTCCGTCTGCCCGGCTACTGGCAGGTGGAGGCGGGCTATCGCCTGACGGATGAGCAGCGGCGCTCTGTCGACCATGCGCTCACCCTGCGGCTACGCTGGCGGGGCGACCTCAAAGCCGTCTTCCGCGGCGAACGCGGTACGACAACGCCGCGGGAGAACAACAACGACCTCAATCAGTTTGTTCCAAGGTGATGTTTCGCCCCTCGCGACAGGAACGGTAGGCCGCGAGAACGAGATCGACCGCTTTGCGCGCCTCCGCGAAAGGGATGGCGGGACGATGGCCGCGGCGGATCGAATCAACAAAGTCAGCAATCATGCGCGGGTGGCTGGGACCGTAGTGAGTCCGTACGGATGCAAGGCGGGTCGCCTCTTCCAGTTCGTCCGCACCCCTGCGCAACTCTTTCCCCAGCGCTTCCGAGCGCGCGAGGACGGAAGCCACGCGTCCGTCTTCGACGATGATTTCCGCCTCCGTTCCGACAAAGTGCATGCGCGAAGTCCACGGACGCTGGCTGCCTGAGCTGCCATGGAACGATCCGAGCGCTCCCGAACCCAGCGCCATCGACAACACAGCGGTGTCTTCCGTTTCGATAACATCCTCGTGCCCGAGGTTTCGCGTCAGGGCGTTGACTGATCGCACGCCGCCGCCAATCCAGCTCGTCAGGTCGAGAAAGTGAATCGCCTGGTTGATTAGAAGCGAGCCCCCTTCTGTCGCCCAAGCGCCGCGCCAATCCGAATCAAGATAGTATTCGCGTGGACGATGGCAGCTGAGGTGAGCATCAATGAGAAGGAGCCGTCCGACGTGTCCGAGTTGCACGGCTTCGCGGACAAAACGGTAGCAAGCATCAAACCGATGCTGGAAGACACCTTCAAAGACAAGGGAGGGATGGTCCTGCTCCAATTTTTCCAAGGCGTCCAACTCTTCCGTACTGACTGCGAGCGGCTTCTCACACAGCACATGCTTCCCGGCTTTCGCAGCCTGCGCGGCGGTCGCCGCGTGTTCCGCGTGTCCGGAGCACACCGACACGGCGTGGAGCCCGTCCATGGCCAGCAGTTCGTCCACCGAATCGGCGACGCACGCAATGCCGTATTGGTCCGCGAGTTTGCGCGCCTTGTGCGTCTGCGGATCGCACAGCGCAAGCACCTCGACCCTTTCACAGGCTTGAAAACTCTCGATGTGCGGGGGTGCAATGACGCCGCATCCGATGATGCCGACGCTTAGAGGTTCTGTGCTTTCCGTGCTCATGCCGCGTGTTCCTCCGCCAGTCTTGTGATCTCGTCGACATACGCGCGACGGCGTGCCTCAGGCAGTAGCGCAACGCGGAACCCGTTGGCCGCGACTTCCGCCAACTCGGCGGGACCGAATCCGTGTACTTGCGCGAGGGCAATATACTCGTCGGAAAGCCGGTTGCCGAAAGAGATCGGGTCATCCGTGCTCACGGTGCAGACCACGCCTGCCCGCAGCATGCGGGGCAACGGATGTGCCGCCATGTCCGCGACGACGCCAAGCTTCACGTTGCTGAGCGGACAGACATCGCAGGCAATACTGTCCCGCGCCATCCGTTCGAGGAGGGCGGTGTCCTCCACCGCGCGCACACCGTGCTGGATACGGGTGACACCGAGTTCATCGATGACCCGCGCGACGAAATCGGGGCCGCAGAACTCGCCCGCGTGCGCCTTGGTGAACTTGCCTGCCGCACCCGCCCGCTCCCACAAGTCCGCCGTCCACGGTTCGAGGGGAAAGGACTCGGTGCCATGCAAATCGATACCCGCGAGTTCCGGCCAATCCAAGCTCGCCTCAATGAACCCGCGTGTTCCCTTATGGTAGCCGTTATGGTGAATGCCCATAAATACCCGCACCTCCATACCCTCCGGGGCGGCGTCACGGATGGCCTGCGTTACGGCCCGCGCGTCGAGCTTGGCATACTCGATCATGCCCGAGGCAAAGCTGGTCTCCACGTAGCGCACGTTCTCTTCATCGCGCAGCTTACGGAAGACCGCCGCCGCCGCCTCATGATAGCGCTCCGGCGAAACGAAGTAGGCGAAGGCCATATCCAACAGCTCCGTCTCGAACTGTGCGAAATCGGCAAACCGGTAGTCGTCAGCCCACGACGCCGGCGGTGATCGAAAACGATCACCCGCTGCCGCTTTGAGCAGTTCCCACGGGAGCGCGCCCTCCATATGCAAGTGCGTCTCCGTCTTCGGAAGCGCGCGCAGAAAGCGGCGGAGGTCTTGTCCGGAAATCTCCATACTTAGTGCCGGTGGCGGGTCAGCCTTTGCGGGCGGCAGAGCGTTTCGCCGCCTTTCCGGCACGCTTGCCGGCTTTCTTCACGGCCTTCTTTGCAGTCTTCTTCACCGCTTCGGCAAGAAGATGGTCCGGATTGAGCGCGTGCAGCGACTTCGGGACAAAGAGCCCGTCCTTGCGCACCAGTTTGCCGTCAAAGTAGATCGCGCCTCCCCCGTAGTCAGGCCGCTGGATGCATACCATGTCCCAGTGGATCTGCGAGCGGTTTCCGTTGTCGGCCTCGCCCTCGTAAGCCTGTCCCGGCGTGAAGTGGAAGCTTCCCGCAATCTTCTCGTCGAAGAGAATGTCCCGCATCGGTTCGGTGATATGCGGGTTGAAGCCGATGGCAAATTCACCGATGTAACGTGCGCCGTCATCCGTGTCCAGAATCTCATTGAGACGCGTGTTGTCTCCCGCGCATGTCGCCTCCACGACCCGCCCCTTCTCGAAGGTTAGCCGGACATTGTCGTACGATTTTCCCTGGTAGACGGTGGGGACGTTGTATTGCAGCGTTCCCTCGACGCTCGCACGCACCGGAGCGGTGAAGACCTCGCCGTCGGGAATGTTCCGCTCGCCTGTGCACATGACGGCTTTGATGCCTGCGATGGAAAAACCCAGGTCCGTTCCCGGGCCGGTGATACGCACCTCTTTAGTCCTGTCCATCAAGCGTTTGAGGACACGCTCGCCCTTCTTCAACTTGGCGTAATCGAAGGTACATACGCGGAAATAGAAGTCCTCGAACGACTCCGTGCTCGTCAGCGCCTGCTGCGCCATGGCGGGGCCCGGCCAGCGGAGCACGACCCACTTCGTCTTCTTCACGCGCCAATCCTGCACCGGGCGCATCTTGCCCAAAGCCGCCTTCATGCGCGGCCCCGGCACGTCGGAGGTCTCGAAGATATTCTCCGCCCCGCGCAGGCCGATGTAGGCCTGAATGCCTTTCATCCGTTCCAGCTCAATGCCGGCGTGGTAGGCAAATTGCTCCTCCGTCGCCTCCATGAGAAGTTCGCGCGTGACACGCCCGTGGTGCAGTTGCACATAAGGCACTGCCTTGCGCGCCCGCGCTGCCCGCACCAACGCGATCACCATGGCGTCGGGCACGTCGTGAGCGTCGATGAGCACGCGCTCACCCTTCTTCAATTGGACGGAGTAACCCGTGAGCGTCTCCGCAAGTTGATCAAAACGAGGATCCATGACTACCATACAGTGCCGCCGACGCGGGAAATTCAAGCTCTTCGGCGACTTCCTTATCCGTCCGACAAGCCGCGGCGTTACAGCTGCGACAGACTCGGCCTCCGGATTCGCCGGTGCTTTCTCTTTCCGCCGGTCAGTCGGCGAGAACCCAGCGTTGCGTCGAGCGGTCCTCCACCGCGCCGAGGAGCTGTTGCGCGATTCCCGTCCAAGTAAAGAGACTGCGCACCCGTTGCGCTCCCTGCAGAGAAAGGCGGCGGTGGATCTGCGGGTAACGCAGGGCCTTGAGTATTGTTATACCGAAGTCTTCCTTGTCGAACGAGTCGGCGTAGAGCGCGTCTTCGCCGTACTTCATGGTCCGGTACAATCCGCCATGGGTGGTCACGACGGTCGGTGTGCCGCAGGCCATCGCCTCAATGGCCGTCATGCCGAAGGGTTCGTAGCGGCTGGGCAGGCAGAAGACATCCGCCGCGCGGTAAAAGTCAGGCATCTCCTCATCGTCGAGTGAACCGCGGATGGTAACCTTCTTCTCCAGTTTGAGCTTGGCGACGAGAGCCTTCAGCTCCTTGAGCAGCTTATTGTTTGGATCGGTGCCCACGGCGAGGCGCAAACTCGCCTCCGGTTCGCGCTCGGCAACGACGGAAAACGCGTTCACAAGCAGATCAAAACCCTTGTTCTCCGCAAGCCGTCCGATGCTCGCAACGACTTTGCCCGAATAGTCCAGCGCCTCCCGCACGGCGTCGCGCGAGGCCCCGCTCATCGGGAAGAAACGGTTGTCGTCGTAGCCCGGCGGGATCATCTTCATCTTTTCGGCAGGCACGTCGTAATCGCGCCGCAGGATGTCCAACTGGATGGGCGAGGTCGCGATCAGCATGTCGCACTCGCGGTAAAGAATGTTCTCATGGTGGACACGCCGGGAGAAATTATACTGCTTATCCAGAGCCTCTTTGTCGTCCGGAAAGTCTGTCTCCATCTGCTCCTTCTTCCATGAGCCGATGGAGTGTGGCGTGTGGATGTGCGGCACGCCCAAAACCTCCGAGAGATGCTGGCCCGCGAGCCCGGCGTCCCAATAGTGACTGTTGATGAACTGATACTTCAGCCGTTTCTTTTTGATGAAGCGCAGCGCGTTCTCCCCCCACGCAGGCAATTTCTTGTAGAGAAACTCTTTGGCGATGAATTCCTTGCCCCCGCAGGGCATGCGGATGATCCGTACATCCGGCTCCACCTTCTCGATTTCCGGCTGGTCTTCAAACCGGCGCGTCCAGATGTCCACTTTGTAGCCGAGTTGGGCGAGTTTCTTGGACAACTCGAGGACATAGACCACTTGCCCCCCCGTATCAGGCATACCGAGCGGGGCCTCCGCCGCCACGTAACCATGCGTCGATACCATCGCGATACGCTCCTTCACTCGTCGACCCGTTCGTTTATTCGATTTTTTCTTTTCTGGTTTTTGCATTTTAGAAGATTGATTTCAAAGACAAGCAGTAGGGCACGAAAGAACGCGGGTCAAGCGGAGTGCCCCGACAAAGAACGAAACCGCGAAGGGGCAACGAAGCCACGCCCCGCATCCTTCCCCGCACGCAATGACTCGATAGAAGAGCGGCGGGCGCTTCGGCCTCCGCCGACAGATCCTCACCGGAGAGGGGACATGGGCTTCGCGGGTGTCGCCGCAAGCGGCTCGGCACCTGTCCCCGGCTTTCCGCGGAGAGGGGACATTCCTGTCCCCGGCCAGGACCTTGCAACCGCACACGGACAGGTTCCGAGGAGCGAAGCGACGACATGTCGAAGACCATGTCCGTGCTCCGTTCGGCGGAGCGGCCGTCCGCCGCCGCACGGGCCGTCCCCTTTCCTCTCCCGCGCAACGTCGAACCCTCAACCCCGGCACCCTGAACCCCCTACACCAACAGCGGCCGCAGCAACAGATGCCCCTATTCGTGCTCCCTTCCCAACGAAAAGCGGTCGATGATTTCGCCGTCTTCGCTCACCACTTCAAAATCGAGGGTGTCCCCGTGGATCGTCATGATAATCGCGTGGCGCGTGCCCTCGGCGTGTTCCAGATACCATGTGGTCTCCGGATCATGCACGGAGCGGGTGGCAACCCCCCATGCCCCGTCGCCGACATAGACGATTCCGTCCTCTGAAGACACCTCCAAAGCGCGGATGGGCGGGGTCCGCTTGTAGGTGTGGTCGTGGTTTTCGAAAGCGGGTCATACGCCATGGCTTGGCGGTTGGTGGCCAGCATCCATTCCTTGCGGTGGCGGGCAACCTTCACGGCGATGCTTCCGAGCACTTCTCCTGAAACTTCACGGGGAACATCAACGGCGGCGATCACGGCATGGCCCGCCTTTTCGAGGTGTGCCTGACCGAGTTGTTTTGGTCCGGCATGAAAAGAGACCTCCTGCCCGACCGCGTCGGGACTCCCGTAAACAATGACCTGCTGGCGCTCCCGTGATTCTTCCATGGCCACCTCCAGGGTACGAGGCGGGGAAACCTCCCCTACCAACTGGAGGGGCATCATCAGAGTCGGGTCCGCATGGGTTCTGTTCGTCGGCGACCAACCAAGGAAGCGACGCTCGCCATCGCGCCCGTCCAAAGCATAGAGGTGAATGTGATACGCCAAGGTCGTGCCCGGACGGGCTTCGAGGCCGAAGATTTCCCATGGGTAACGAAAGCCCGCGAGGTAGCCGCCTTCTAACGGTGTTATGGCAACATCCAACTCGATCGCCGCGAGGTCATCCCCCGTACGGTGGTCCCGGATAATCAACCGCGGCTCATCTTGTTGCGGATCGAGGCCCGGAGCAAGCAGAGCTTGGAAACGCTCCCCCGAGCCGACCCCGGTGGACATGAAACTAATGATGGAGTCTCCTTCCCACAATCGTTCATCGTCCTCGCTTTCCACCGGCGTGGGATCTTGCACCCGCACCCACACCATCAGGCCTGTCTCATTCCAGCCCATACGCATCTGCGCCGAATCTACCGTATATACTTTTTGAGGGTTGTTCGAACTATCCCTCGGCGCGGCGGATGACGGTGTCGGCGGGGCAGGCGTGGCGTTCGGGGAAGTCGAGGGTGTAGTGCAGTCCACGGCTTTCCTGGCGCTGGCGGGCGCAGCGGATGACGAGTTCGGCGACTTCGACGAGGTTACGCAGTTCGAGGAGGGAGGGCTCGACTTTGAAATTCCAATAGTACTCGTGAATTTCGCGGCCGAGACGTTCGATGCGGGTAAGGGCGCGGTCGAGGCGTTTGGTCGTGCGGACGATGCCGACATAGTCCCAGAGGATGCGTTTGAGTTCATCGTTATTGTGGATGAGGACGACGCGCTCGTCGGAGTCTTGGAGATTACCGTCCATCCAAGGCGGGATGTCGGAGGCGGAAGCGGGAGTGGAGGCGACGTAAGAGGTCGCCGCGCGGGCCGCGCGGTCGGCCATGACGACAGCTTCGAGGAGGCTGTTGCTGGCGAGGCGGTTGGCGCCGTGCAGGCCGGTGCAAGCGGCCTCGCCGCAGGCGAAGAGCCCGTCGAGAGTGGTGCGCGCGTCGAGGTCGGTGGCGATGCCGCCGCAGAGGTAGTGCATAGCGGGGACAACGGGGATACGGTCGACTGCCATATTGATGCCGTGCGCGAGGCAACGCTCGAAAATGGTCGGAAAGATGCGCTGCAGTTCGTCTTCCGGGCGACCGGTGATGTCGAGCCAGACGTGGCGGGCGCCGGAGCGCTTCATTTCGCTGTCGATGGCGCGGGCGACGATGTCACGTGGAGCGAGATCGGCGCGCTCGTCGTAGCGTTTCATGAAGGCCTCGCCGCGCAGATTGCGGAGGACGGCCCCCTCACCCCGCACGGCCTCGCTGACGAGGAAACGTTCGTCGCCGGCGGTGTAGAGCGCGGTGGGATGAAACTGGATGCACTCCATATTGCGGATTTCCGCACCCGCGCGGTAGGCCATGGCAATCCCGTCGCCCGTGGCGATGGAGGGGTTGGTCGAGTAAAGATAGACTTGCCCCACTCCCCCGGTGCAGAGAACGACGGCGGGGGCGCGGTAGGTGTCGACCCGTCCGGCCTTGGCATCGAAAGCATAGATGCCGAGGACACGGTTGGGCTCGGCTTCGACAACATGACCGGCCTGAGCGAGTTTACGCGAGGTAATGAGGTCGACACACAGGACGTGTTCGCGCACGTCGATGCGCGGATGCATTTCAACGGCGTTGACAAGAGCCTCTTCGATAGCTTTGCCCGTCATATCGCGCACGTGGAGAATGCGGCGCTTGGAGTGGCCGCCCTCGCGGTGCAGCGAAACACGCCCGTCCTCAAGCTGGGAGAATTCAACGCCGAGGTCGATCAGCTCCTGAATTCGCGCCGGCCCTTCCGCGAGGATTGTGCGCACAACCGTTTCGCGGCAGAGACCGTCGCCCGCCGTAAGCGTGTCCTTAACGTGCAGTTCGATGTCGTCGCTCTGCGAAGTGACTGCGGCAATGCCGCCTTGGGCGTAGTTGGTGTTCGACTCGGCGCGTTCCTTTTTTGTGAGAACAGATACGCGCAGACCGGCCCCGGCGGCTTTGAGCGCACAGGAAAGACCGGCGATACCGCTGCCGACGATTACGACATCGAACTCGTGTGCCATTTTCGCAACTAAAGCGTTACGAGGCTTTTACACCAGCACATTATCGATGAGGCGCACTTGGTCGCACCATGCGGCGGCGGCGAGGAGCGTGCGCCCCGGCTCGATCTGCCGGACCGGCTCCATCGTCATGCGGTCGACGGCGCTCACGTAGATTAGCCGGATGCGCCGGTTCTGGGACATGTGGTGGGTGATCTCGGCGACGACGCGGTCGACGTTGGTAATCCCGCTGTCGACGAGCGCCTTGCCCTCGAGGAGGGCGTTGTAGATGACGGGAGCATCGCGCCGCTGAAAATCGTCGAAATAAGCGTTGCGCGCGTTGAGGGCGACACCGTCTTCCGCGCGCACAGTGTCGACCATGGTGATGTCGACCGGAAAGTTGAGATCCTCGACCATCTTGCGCACAACGGAGGCAAGTTGGGCGTCCCGCCAGCCCATAACGACGGAGTCCGGGCGCACGATGTTGAAAAGCTTCACAAACGCCGTGCAGGCGCCGCGGAAATAGTGCGGGCGCGAAAGGCCGCACATACCCGCAGCACGCTGCATTTCCTCCACCCATGTCGAGTAACCGCGAGGATACATCTCTACGTCGGACGGGATGAAGACGGAGTCGACCCCGGCATCCCGGCAAAACGCAAGGTCGCGCTCCCGGTCGCGGGGAAACTGCGCGAAGTCCTCGTTGGGGCCGAACTCACGGGGATTGACGAAGATGGAGAGGACGACGCGGTCGGCCTCCTTTTTCGCCACCTCGACAAGGCGGCGGTGCCCGGCGTGCAGGCTGCCACGCGTCGGCACGAGGGCGATGAGCTTGCCCTGGGAGCGCAGCGCCACGGCGAGCGACTGCATATCGTTGACGGATTCAATGACTTGCATTCGATTCAGCTTCCTTTTCTTCAAAACAACCAAAGCGGCGGAGCTCAAGAACGAAACCCGCGCCCATGAAGCCATTTATGATCCGCATCAACGACCACTATCGCAAACTCAAGGCGAGTTACCTCTTCAGCGACATCGCCAAGCGCGTGAGCGCCTACGCGACAGACAACCCCGACAAACGGGTGATCCGCATGGGCATCGGCGACGTCACGGAGCCTCTCCCCGCCGTCTGTCGCGAGGCGTTCAAGTCCGCCGTCGACGAGATGGGCGACCGCACAACCTTCCGCGGATACGGTCCGGAGCAGGGCTACCCGTTTCTGCGCGAGGCCATCGCGAAGCATGCCTACGCCGCCCGCGGCTGCGACATCCACCCCGACGAAATCTTCGTCTCCGACGGCTCGAAGTGTGACAGTGCGAACATTCAGGAGATATTCAGCGGGGAGTGCCGTGTCGCCATCCCTGATCCGGTCTATCCCGTTTATCTCGACACCAACGTCATGGCCGGGCGCACCGGAGCCTTCGCCGACGGACGCTACGCCGGTGTGGTTTACCTCGATTGCACGCCGCGCAACCGCTACATCCCTGCCCTGCCGGAGGAAGCCGTCGACATCATCTATCTCTGCTTCCCGAACAACCCAACCGGGGCCGTCGCCACCCGCGAAGATCTCAAACGCTGGATAGACCACGCCCGTGCCAACAACGCCCTCATCCTCTTCGACGCGGCCTATGAGGCGTTTGTGCAGGATCCCGCCATCCCGCGTTCCATCTACGAGATCGACGGCGCCCGCGAATGCGCCGTGGAATTCCGCAGTTTCTCCAAAAACGCCGGTTTCACGGGAGTGCGGTGCGCCTACACGGTCGTCCCCAAGGAAATCAAGGGCGTCGACGCGAAGGGCACGGAAGTGCCGCTTCACGCCCTCTGGAACCGCCGCCACACAACAAAGTTCAACGGTGTCGCCTACCCCGTGCAGCGCGCCGCCGCCGCCGTGTTTTCCGACGAAGGCAAGAGCGAGACCACGCGCCTCATCGGCCATTACATGAATAACGCGCGCCTCCTCCGCGAAGCGCTCACCTCGTGGGGCTTCGACTGCGTGGGCGGCGACAACGCCCCCTACATCTGGATTCAGGTCGGCGGCAGTTCATGGGACTTCTTCGACCGCCTCCTCAACGAGGCTGCCGTTGTCTGCACCCCGGGCGCTGGCTTCGGCACCTGCGGCGAGGGGCACGTGCGGCTCAGCGCCTTCAACTCACGAGAAAATGTCGAGGAGGCCATCGAACGGATGCGCCCGGTTTTCGGGCGTTGAGCCCACCGCGCCGTCCCGCTGTCTGACCGTCGCCTCGCTTGTCGCGGCGGCGGTGTCTCTCGTCCTGTGCGGATGCCGGATACCCCGCGCGGAGGCACCCGCCCCGGAGCGCAGCGGGCTTGAGGGCACCGTCATCGTTCCCGAAGTGAACGACTCGCCCGGCGAAGACGCACCCGCCCCGCCTCCGGTTGCGGCCGTGCCGGAAGGATCTGTCAAAGCCGAGGCCGGGCCGGCGACGGACCCAACACCGGATCCACCCAAAGCCACGCGCACGGCGGACGCCACCGCGCCCCGCGCTGCCGCGCTTCCACTTGCCGAACCGGAGCCGGAGCCGCCCGACACGTCCCCGCCAAACCACTTGCCGCCCGCCTTCGCCGCCGATCCGCCCGAGCGCATTCACCGGCCCGTGCCCGTTTTCCCCCCTTGGACTGACATCGACGAAATCCTCGGCTCCCACGCCGTCTTTCGCATTGATATCGATGAAGGCGGCAACGTCATCCGCGCCGAACTCCTCGAAACCACCGCGGAGGACAACGTTGAACCGGCCCGCGAAGCCCTCCTCGAAAGCCGCTACCGCCCCGTTCTGAGTCCGGCGGGTGTCCCGGTGCGCGCCACGATCGTGGAGCGCATAGAGTTTTAACGCCGCCCGCAGCCGCCGATTCTCGGAACCGTTTTCACCCTGCCTCGAAAGCTTCACATCGAAGGATCGGAGTAAAACGACTCCGCGCTCAATACGCGCTGGACATCCGATTTTGGCTGGGCAGAGATCTCCCGCGAAATGCTTCCCCGCAATCCTCTCCAGCAACTCACTCCTCCGCGCCTGCGCAAAGCACTAAACCGGGTGCATGAAATGATTTGGCGCGACCTCGGCGAGGTGACCAAGGTCTCACACACGCAACCGACGCGCGAGCACAGGTCCTTCGCCGAAGCGCGAAAGGCCAAGCTCACGCCTATCGACCACACCCCGCACCACTGGGGCCGCATGTTCGACCAAGTGTGGTTCAAGGTGGAGCTACCGCCCGCAAAACGGGGAGAGGGCCCGCGCTACCTCCATTGGCGCGACCAAGGCGAGGCCACCGTGTACGTCGACGGCGTGCCGTGGTACGGGCTCGACCCCGGGCACCAGCGCGCTCCCCTGCCCCCGAAGACACGTGTGCTCTGGGTCGAGGCGACATGCGCTCGTACGGGGGTCTGGGTGACCGGCGAAGCCCAGGGCATCGCGGAAGAAGGCAGCGCTTACCACCATCCCCGGTTGCTTGCCCGCGACGACCTCGCATGGGAAGTTTACCACGATTTTCTCGTGCTCTTCGAGGCGCTCGCCCTCGAATACGATAGCAGAGAGCGGGATGATCGCTTCGGAGACGGTTTTGGCTACCGGCCTCCGCTCTACGAAATGTCGCCGCGCTTCCGCCGCATGATGGGGATGCTCGACGAGGCCGCCGAGGCACTGAATTCCGGCGGACTGGCGGCCATGAAGAGAAAGCTCGCCGCCGTCTATGCCGCCTTTCCCGCCGATGCCGGTATGCCGGAGTGCGTCCTCACCGGTCATGCGCACATCGACCTTGTGTGGCTCTGGCCCGAGCGCGTGGGCGACTTCAAGGCTGTGCATACGTTCGCCACGATGTCGCGCATCCTCGAGAAGTACCCGGAAGTGCGCTTCGGCTACTCGCAGCCTGCCAGCTACGAAGCGGTGCAACGGCGTTCCCCGAAGCTCATGGAGCAGGTGAGCGGTCTTATCGCGGGGGGCGCATGGGAACCAACAGGCGCGGCCTATGTCGAGTCCGACACACAACTGCCGTGCGGCGAGGCTCTCGCTCGCTCAATCGTCCTCGGGCAGGAGGGTTTCCGCGAGTTGACCGGCAAGCCGAGCACGGTCCTGTGGCTACCGGATGTTTTTGGGTACAGCCCCTGCCTGCCGCAAATCCTCAAGGGCGCGGGCGTGGATTTCTTTTTCACAACAAAGCTCGCTTGGAGTAATATTACCCGGTTCCCGCACAGCAGCTTCGTCTGGCGCGGCAACGACGGCAGCGAGGTGACCGCCCATATTCTCCAGAGCTGCGGGTACAACACGGAGGTGCTTCCCAAACAGCTCAAACGCACGGCGGATACTTTTCAACAGGCGGATGTTCACGGCGAATACCTCCTGCCCACCGGTTACGGTGACGGCGGCGGCGGGGTCACGGAGGAAATGTGCGAGCGGGCGCGACGACTACGCAATCTCGCCGGTCTGCCCCCCGCGAAGTGGGGGCGCATCGACGAGTTCTTCACACGCATGGACGGCATCCGCGATCGCCTGCCCGTATATCAGGGAGAGGTCTACTTGGAATTCCACCGCGGCGTACAGACGACCCATGCCCTCCTCAAGGACGCCTTCCGTGCCGCCGAGCGGGGTCTGCAGAAATGGGAGGCCGCCCACGCCGCGCTCGGTCGCGGGCCCGTCAACACACAAGCGTGGAAACGTGTGGTCTATGCCCAGTTCCACGACTACATCCCCGGTAGCTCGGTCCAGGAAGTCTACGATGAGGCGATCCCTGAGTTGATCCAAATCGCAAAGAAAGCGGAGTCCGCCGCAGCGCGCGCGCTTGGGTCCGCCGGAGGCAGGGAGTGCCTCTTCAACGCTGTGCCGCACGAACGCACCGTGGTCGTGGACGGCTCCGGCGGCCCCTCTCTTCACCGCCTGCCGCCCTTGGCCGGAGTGGCTGCGGCGTCCTCGCGAGTCGAACTGCCGAAGGTCGAAGCAGCGGAGCACCGCCTCGCGAACGAACGGGTCACCGCGGTCTTCGACAAGGCCGGGCGCATTCGTTCCATCGCCGTCGACGGGCATTCCATGACGTTCGAGGGCGACGGAGCCGGCTTGCTCACCTTCCCCGATCACCCCGCTCTCTATGAAGCATGGGATATTGACCGGCCCGACCTAACGGAGAGCCGCCCTCCGGTGGGTCCCTGCCGCATGTGGATCGAAGAAGACAACGGTGCCCGTGCAACCATTGCTTACGAACAGGCGCTTACCGACAAGAGCACCGCGACCACCTTCTATACCCTTATAGCCGGAGAATCCGTTCTCCGTATACGCTACCGTGTAGAGTGGCACGACTACAAGCGCCTCCTCAAACTGGCGCTCCCCACGCCCTTCAAAGGGTCGCGCGCACGCTACGGCACGCCTTTCGGCAGCACGCTGCGCGCGGCGCAACCGGGACGTCCTTCCGATGAAGCCGCCTTTGAAGTGCCCGCCTCACGCTGGGCCGCCGCGATGGATGACAGCGGTTCGGAGGGCCTCTTCGTCGTTTCCGAGGCGAAGTACGGCTTCGGCTGCCAGTCGGGCATGCTTCACGTAAGCCTCCTGCGCAGCGCCTTCATTACGCGTGCGGGCG
>SKLD01000039.1 GCA_007123395.1 Opitutales bacterium | reverse complement strand
TCTCCAGCACACAGTAGGTGATCACCTCCACCCCGCTGAACTCCGCCGCACGGTGCAGCGCCGCCACCCACACCTCCCGCTGACCCTCCAACAGCAACCGACGCTTCTGGATCACCCGCGAGGTCACATGATACACCGCCGACCCGTCCTCACATTTTATACGAATCTCACCCATGATCTGGCCTAAAATGTATGGTTAAGCGTGAAACACAAGATTTATTTCTTCGAGAAATATAGACTTTTTGTGTTTTGAAATTTGAGTAAACGGAGAGTCAGTCGAGCCGCCGGAAGAGCACGGTGGCGTTGTGTCCGCCGAAGCCGAGGTTGTTGCTCAGGGCGACGTCGACATTCTGGCGCACGGCCTTGTTGGGCACGTAGTTGAGGTCGCAGTCGGGGTCTGGATATTCGTAGTTGATGGTGGGCGGGATAACGCCCTCGTTGATCGCCTTGACGCAGGCGATGGCTTCGATGCCGCCGGCGGCACCGAGGAGATGGCCCGTCATGGACTTGGTGGAGCTGATGCGGGCGCGGCGGACGCGCTCGCCGAAGAGCGCCTTGATGGCGGCGGTCTCGGTGCGGTCGTTGTAAGGAGTGGAAGTGCCGTGGGCGTTGATATAATCGACATCGTCCGGCGTGAGCCCGGCATCGGCGAGGGCGCGGCGCATGCATTCGATGAGCCCCGCGCCATCGGGATCGGGCGAGGTGATGTGGTAGGCGTCGCAGGTTGCGCCATGTCCGCCCAACTCCGCGTAGATTCGCGCACCGCGTGCCTTGGCGTGAGCGAGGGTTTCGAGAACGAGGATGCCGGCGCCCTCCCCCATGACAAAACCGTCGCGCTGTGCGTCGAAGGGGCGGCTGGCCTTTTCGGGCGTGGCGTTGAAGCGCGTCGCCATGGCCTTCATGTTGCAGAAGCCGGCAAAGCCGATGCGGGTGATGGTAGCCTCGCTGCCGCCCGCGACCATAACATCGGCCTCGCCCGCACGGAGGATGCGCAAGGCGTCGGCAATGGAATGGCTGGCGGAGGCGCAGGCGCTGACGATGCCGTAGTTGGGTCCGCGCGCCTTCAGTTCGATGGCCACGACGCCGCTCGCCATGTTGCTGATGAGCATTGGAACCATGAACGGCGAGACGCGGCGCGGCCCGCTGTCGAAGAGGCGGAAAGTCTGTTTCTCGATCGTGTCGAGACCGCCCATGCCCGAAGCGACAATACAACCGATGCGGTAGGGGTCGGCGAAACCGCCTGCGAGCCCGGCGTCGCGCACGGCCATCTTAGAAGCGGCGACGGCAAACTGTGTGTAACGGTCGTTGCGCTTGGCGTCTTTTGGATCCATCCATTCGTTCGGATCGAAACCCAAGACCTCGCCCCCAACTTGGCAGGCGTATTCCGTTGTGTCAAAGGCCTCCACCCGGCGCAGGCCACTGCGCCCGGCGACAAGCCCTTCCCAGAATGCCTCGACCGTCAACCCAAGCGGCGTGACTGCCCCCATGCCCGTGACAACAACCCGTTGCGTATCCTCGCGATGGCTCATAATAGAACGAGGCCCCGAAAGGCCTCGCGCAAAAGTGAAACTTTTCCTCCGCTGACAAACGCGGAGCGGCCAGACCTCAACCCGCCTTGCCTTTAATGTATTCGATGACCGCGCCGACGGTCTGAAGCTTTTCGGCTTCGGATTCGGGGATCTCGCCGTCGATCTCGTCGCTGAACTCTTCCTCGAATGCCATGATCAACTCGACGGTGTCGAGCGAGTCTGCGCCGAGGTCTTCCAGGAACGAGGCTTCAGGAGTCACCTGCTCTTCATTTACGTTGAGCTGGTTGACGATGATCTCTTTTACGCGTTCTTCGATGCTCTTGTCTGCCATGATTTTAGCGGGTCAATTGTAGGTAATTGAAGGACTCTCTGTTTCACATCACCATTCCGCCGTCAACCGTAAAAGTCTGGCCTGTGATGTAGCCGGATTCTTCGGAGGCTAGAAAGGTGACAATTTTGGATATGTCGGTGGAGGCGCCGAGACGACGGAGAGGCACTTGTGCGACGATGGCCTCTTTCAAACGCTCGTCAAGACCCGCCGTCATGTCGGTCTGGATAAAGCCGGGGGCGACGGCGTTGGCGGTGACGTTGCGCTTGGCGAACTCACGCGCGAGCGACTTGGTGAGACCGAAAATACCAGCCTTGGCGGCGGCGTAGTTGGCCTGCCCGGCGTTGCCCATGAGGCCGATGACGGAGGAAATATTGATGATTCGGCCCCAGCGCGCGCGCGCCATCGTCTGGGCGAAGGCGCGGGACCAGTAGAAGCAACTGTTGAGGTTGGTGCGGATAACGGCGTCCCAGTCCTCGTCCTTCATGCGCAGGACAAGGTTGTCGCGGGTGATGCCGGCGTTGTTCACGAGGATGTCCACCTGCTTGTGCTCCGCAAGGATCGCCTCGGCGGCGGCGGACACGGCTTCACCGTCGGAGACATCGACGGCACGCGCGAAGGCCTTGCCTCCGGCGGTGCGGATCGCCTCGGCAGCGGCCCCGCAACTCGACTCGCTTTTGCTGACGCACACGACGGTCACGCCCACTTTCGCCAAATCCTCCGCAATGGCACGGCCGATTCCCCGGCCCGCGCCGGTCACGACCGCCACGCGATTGTCAAAGGTAAGTTCCATAGCGCACGAATCCGCCATGCCCTCCCCGCCATGGCAAGCGGAAATCCCGCCTCCCTCTAACCGAGGAAGCGCTCCTTTTCCTCCGGCGTCGGCATGCGGCAGGAGTCACGTTTACCGAACCAGCGGTAGCGCCGCCCCCCGACAAAGCGGTAGATCCCGTCGCGCAGACCGCGCGGGAGCACCCGAAACACACGCAGCCACCGCCACGGTGCCCGCAGTTCACCACACACGGCGAGGACGGCGTCGCTGCGCACGTACACCTCACTGCCGCGCACGAAGACGAGGGTCTCGAGTCGCTCCGGATCGATGCCCGACCCGGCGAGAAGGCGCCGGGCACAGCCGGATTGCAGGGAGGCAAAGCGCAGACGGGGAGCACGCTCGCGGCGCAGGATAAAGTCGACCGCGCCATTGCACAGATTGCACACGCCGTCGAAGAGTAAAACGCCGTGCTCCGGCACCGCCGCCAAACCCCCGGCATCCCTCTTATCCATGAGGCAAAGCCGCGTTAGACTGGTTCTTACATAAGTGCATCTAATCGATTTCCGGTAAGCCCTGTTTATACCCGCAAGGAAATTTCGCACGTCCCGCAAGGCAAGGGAGACTCCCATTTCCGACCGGGGCCGTCCCGCGGGTCCGGTGCGACAACCAACAACGTAGAAAACAACATATGAAAAAGACAATGCAAAGACTCACCGCTCTGCTTGCCGCGAGCGCGGTTTTCTCCCTCAGCGTCCACGCCTATCAAGGCGGCGAGCGCACCCACGGACCTGAGCGTGGCGCAGACACCGAGCGGCCCGCGCCACCCCCGCCGGGCGCGCAACCGCCGGCACCGCCGCCGGTTGCCCCGCAGGCCGACGGCCCGAACATCATTGAAGCGGCCAAGGAACAGGGCGACTTCAACACCCTCACGAAAGCGCTCGAAACGGCGGGGCTGATCGACGTGCTCCAAGGGGAGGGTCCTTTCACGATTTTCGCGCCGACCGACGAAGCCTTCGAGGCCCT
The DNA here is from genome assembly GCA_007123395.1 of Opitutales bacterium. Classification (GTDB taxonomy): domain Bacteria; phylum Verrucomicrobiota; class Verrucomicrobiia; order Opitutales; family Oceanipulchritudinaceae; genus SLLG01. Next base: position 3,415 of record SKLD01000039.1, on the reverse strand, counting down.
GCCGGAGGGTACTCTCGACGAACTCATGGAGCCGCAAAATCGCCAGCAACTCCTCCAGATTCTCGCGTTCCACGTTGTCCCGGGCGAAGTGCGCGGCGACGATGTCGAACCCGGGGAAGTGCCGACCGGCCTCGGCCTGCCCGCCGAAATCACTGTCGACGGCGACGAAGTGCGTATCGACGGCGCGCGCGTCGTGCAGACCGATATCTCCGCGAGCAACGGAGTCGTGCATGTGATCGACAGCGTGATGATCCCCGAGTCCTAAGCAGACCGACAAGCATCCAGTCGAACCACAGGTTTTATCTTTCGCCGCCGGGCTCCGCTTCCGGCGGCTTTTTTGCGTCTGCCTCCGGAGCGCGTGAAATGGCGACCAACCACAACGCAAATAATTTATTTATGAATTAAGAATTCCGTCAATTATTTTAATTCTGTGATGAGTTTGATTTATGCGAAGCAGGACGGCTTATGGATTCGACTTCCGCATTGGACAAAAGCCGCTGACTGCCTATTCTCGCGGAAAATGGAGTGGAAAAAAGAGTCATTGGCTGTCCCGGGCGCTGTCACCGGGCCAACGCTTGCTACACGGAAGGAGCGGGCTCCGGGCTTCTTTGAGCGAACGGTGCTTGGGATGCTCCGGCGGCTTCCCCACGGCTGCCTCCATCTCGACCAGCCGGATGGCTCACGTATCACTTTTGGAACGGAGAAGCCGGGTGTGCCGGCCGCGCACCTGCGTGTGCTCGACCCTGCATTCTACCGCAAGGTCATCTTTTACGGTGAGGTCGGTTTCGGCGAAGCTTATGTCGACGGGCTCTGGGACACCGACGATCTCACCCGGCTTATCGCCTACCTCCTGCTCAACGTCGAGCACACCCCCGACCTCTCCGGCAGCCGCGTGAAGTCGTGGTTCTTCTCCTTTCTTGGCGGCTTGAACACGCTCCGCCACAAGCTGCGGCGCAACTCCAAGGAGAACAGCCGCGCCAATATCGCGGAGCACTACGACCTCTCCAACGCCTTCTACGGACTCTGGCTCGACCCGACTTGGACATACTCCAGCGCCTTCTTCACGCCCTCAACGCGGACCCTCGAAGAAGCGCAGGCGGAGAAGTACCGCCGCCTTGCGCGGAGCGTTCAGCTTCGGCCGGGCATGCATGTGCTGGAGATCGGTTGCGGCTGGGGAGGGTTCGCCCTCTATGCCGCACGCGAACACGGTGTGCGCGTGACCGGAATCACCGTCTCGCGCGAACAATATGTCGAAGCGCGCCGACGCGTGGAAGCGGCGGGGCTCGCCGACCGCGTGGACATCCGCTTCACGGATTACCGCGACATCGACGGGAGCTACGACGCCATCGTCTCCATCGAAATGCTTGAAGCCGTCGGACACGAGTTCCTCGGGACCTTCTTCCGGCGCTGCACGCGCCTGCTCAGCCGCACCGGCCGCCTCGGGCTGCAAGTGATCGTCAACCCTGACTCGCGCTACAAGGTTTCCCGCAAGCGGGCCGACTGGATCAAAAAGCATATCTTTCCCGGTGGACAGTTGCCCTCGGTGGCGGCGATGAACGCCGCCCTCAACCGTGCGGGCGACCTCTTCCTGCAGCACGCCGAGTCCTTCGGGTTGCACTACGCACGCACCCTTCGCCTCTGGCGCGAGCGCTTCGACAGTGCCGTGGACGACGTGCGCTCGCTCGGCTTCGACGACGCCTTCATCCGCAAGTGGTCCTACTACCTGAGCTACTGCGAGGCGGCCTTTGCCATGCGCAACATCAACGTTTTGCAGCTTGTCTACGCGCGGCCCAACAACACGGACCTCTACCTTCCCGGCGAAGAAACCAGCCGCGACCAGATTCCGTGGCCACCCGTACCGGAGAGTTGACAACAATCGGCGTTGAAGGAAAGGATGCCAATGCGGTCGAGAACCCCGTGTAGACCCGCACCCGGATTTCCACGCCGCCATGTCCCAAGCCTATAAAAAAGGAGATACAAGAGGCCCGCGTCCAGCGGACCCGGCGGATGCGGGCAGCGGAGCCCCTCCCTCGGGACAGCACTACATGCGGCAGGATACGCCGGAAGGGAAATCTGTGCTTGTCGAAGCGCAACTCCTCGATCTGCTTTATACCCAGTCGGTGAGCGGCGTCTTTTTTATGATGCTCGACGAGCCGGTTGAATGGAGCGAGGGGGCGGATAAACAACAGCTTCTTGAACGCTTCTTTACCCATCTGCGCATGACACGCACGAACAAGACGCTCCTCTCCCAATACCGCGTCGGAAACGACGAGTTCATCGGCTTGACGCTGTATGATTTCTTCAAGCACGACCTCGAGCAAGGTTACCGTGTCTTGCGCGAACTTCTCGACACTGGTGCAGTTCACTTCGAAACCGATGAGCGGCGTCTTGACGGATCCTCCTTCTGGGTGGAAGGCCACTGCACGTGCCTCTACACGGCGGAAGGACTCGTGAGCGGGCTTTTCGGCGTGCAAAACGAAATCACCCAACGCAAGGAGTACGAGGCGGCGATTGACCGCGCGCGGCAGCGTCTCGAATCCGTCGTGAAAACGCAAAGCGAGATGATCTGCCGCTTCCTGCCCGACACCACGCTTACCTTCGTGAACGAAGCGTATTGCCGCCTCTTCGGAAAGACCGCAAGCGAGTTGATCGGCAGACCCTTTCTCGAACTCGTTCCCCCCAAGGACCACGATCCCATCCGGCGCAGTATCGCCGCGCTCGGTCCCGACAAGCCGACCCAGACCTACACCCATCAATCAATCGGCAAGGACGGCAAACTCGTTTGGCAGGAGTGGACGGACCATGTCGTCCTCGATGCCCGAAAACGCGTGATCGAAATCCAGGCAACCGGTCGGGATATAACGAAGCAAAAGGAGTTCGAGGAGCAGTTGCGGCAGGCAAACAAAGAGCTTAGATCCGCCACCGTGCAAGCGCGTGCGCTGGCGAAGCGCGCCGACGAGGCCAACCGCGCGAAAAGCGCCTTCCTTGCCACGATGAGCCATGAAATCCGTACTCCCCTGAATGCCATCATAGGCATGGGCTCGATTTTGATGGAAACGGGGCTTGATGCACGCGACAGCGAATGTGTGCAGACCATCGTAAAGAGCGGAGAGACGCTCTTGCACATCATCAACGATATCCTCGACTACTCGAAAATCGAAGCCGGGCGACTCGAGCTGGAAGCGCAAGTCTTCCGTATTATGGAACTGATCGATAGGTCGCTGGGCATGATCGCGGCGACGGCCCGCGGAAGCGGCGTCGAACTCACCCATTACATCGACCCGGCCACGCCGGCGGAGTTCGTGGGCGACCTTACCCGGCTCCAGCAAGTTCTCACCAACCTTCTCTCCAACGCCGCGCGTTTCACGGCAAAGGGCGAAATCCACGTCTCCGTAAAGGCCCGGCCGCGCAACGG
>SKLD01000015.1 GCA_007123395.1 Opitutales bacterium | reverse complement strand
TGGGCGGTGCCCAGGCCATCGGGGCGATGGCCTACGGCACCCGCACCATCCCCGCCGTGCACAAGGTCATGGGGCCGGGCAACGCCTACGTGGCCGAGGCGCAGCGCCAGGTCTTCGGCGATGTCGGCGTCGATCTCCTGCCGGGGCCGAGCGAGGCCCTTGCCCTCGCCGACGCCACGGCCCGGCCCGACTACATCGCCGCCGACCTCCTCGCCCAGGCCGAACACGGCACAGGCAAAGAGAAAATCTACTACATCTACCTCGACGACGCCCAGCGCGCGGCCGTCGAGGCGGAGATCGACCGCCAGCTCCCCGCCCTCTGCAACCGCGACGCCATCGCGCGCGTCCTCAAGGCGGGCACCGCCTTCATCCGCGCGCGCGATCTGGAGGACGCCGCCGAAATCGCCGATTTCATAGCCCCCGAGCACCTCGAGCTGCACGTCGCGGCGGAGGCCTTCGAGCCGCTCATCAAGCGCATCACCACGGCGGGCACGATCCTCTGCGGGCACGATTCGCCCACCGTCCTCGGCGACTTCGCCGCCGGCCCCAGCCACACGCTGCCGACCAACCGCACCGGCCGCTACTTCAGCGGGCTCAAGATCACCGACTTCATGCGGCGCAGCAGCGTCGTGCGCTACGACCGCCGCTCCCTCGCCAAGGCGCGCCCCGTCGTCGCCGCCTTCGCCCGCATGGAGGGGCTCGACGCCCACGGCCGTTCCCTCGAAATCCGCTTCGACGGGGAAGGGGAGGACGCGTGAGCGCGGCGGACGCCAGTCCCGCCGCCTGCGCGCGGACCCACGTCACGCGCCTGCATCCCTACGTGCCCGGCGATCAGCCGGAGGACGGCAACTGGATAAAGCTCAACACCAACGAGCTTCCGTACCCATGCAGCCGCGACGTCGGCCCGGCCATCGCCGCGGAAGTGGAGCGCCTGCCCCTCTACCCGAGCCCGCGCAGCATGCCTCTGCGCCGCGCCCTCGCCGAACACCACGGCGTTGACCCCGGCCAAGTGATCGTCGGCAACGGCTCGGACGATATTCTGAACCTCCTCGCGCGCGTCTTCTGCGGGGAGGACGGCGACGCCGTCATGGCCTTCCCGGGCTACTCGCTCTACCCCGTTATCACCGCCATCCGTGGCACGGACATCCGCCGCGTGCGCTTCGGTGAGGACATGCGGTTGCCTGTCGATGCGCTCGCCGCCGCCGGGCCTCGTATTCTCTTTCTCACGACGCCCAACGCGCCCACCGGCGTCGGCTATTCCAACGACGAGATCACCCGCCTCCTCGACGCCGTGCCGGGCATCGTCGTGGCCGACGAAGCCTACGCCGACTTCGCCGAATCCACCGCCGCCGACCTCCTCGCGCGTTACCCCCGCCTCGTCGTCACCCGCACCTTCTCCAAGAGCTACGGGCTCGCCGGCCTGCGCGTCGGCTACGCCCTCGCCCATCCCGAGACGATCGGCCTCCTCGACCGCGTGCGCGACAGCTACAACGTCAACCGCCTCAGCCAAGCCGGCGCGCTCGCCGCCCTGCGCGACCAAGCGTATTTCCGAGAGACCGTTGCCCGCGTCAAAGCCACCCGCCGCGAGTTCACCGCCGCTCTGGAGGCGCGCGGATGGTTCACCTATCCCTCCAGCGCCAACTTCGTCTTCACCCGCCCGCGCGACGCCGCCGGCCGCGAGGGGGCGGACGTCGCGGAGAGCCTCTTCCGCTTCCTGCACGAGCACCGCGTCCTCGTGCGGTATTTCCCCTCCGATGCATTGACAGCGCCCTTCCTGCGCATCAGTATCGGCACCGACGCGCAAATGACCTCGCTTTCCCAAATTATCGACCAATGGCAGACAACCGACTGAGCAAACGCCGCCGCGAAACCACCGAGACCCGTATCGAACTCGCCCTGCAGATCGACGGCAACGGCAGCGCCTCCGTGGCCACCGGCATCCCCTTCTTCGACCACATGCTCACGCTCTTCGCGCGGCACGGTCTCTTCGACCTCGAGGTCAAGGCCGAGGGCGACATCGACGTCGACTACCACCACACCGTCGAGGATGTCGGCATCGTCCTCGGCGAAGCCGTGAAGGAAGCCCTCGGGGCCAAGCGCGGCATCCGCCGCTACGGATTCTGGATCCTTCCCATGGATGAATCCCTCGCCCGCGTCGCCCTCGACCTCGGCGGCCGTCCCGCCCTTGTCTACAAAGTCGAGGCGCGCGAGTTCTTCGTGCGAGACTTCAACATCCAGCTCGTCAAAGAGTTCTTCCAGGCCTTCGCCAACGCCTGCGGCGCCAACGTCCACATCGCCCTCGAATACGGCGAAGAACCCCACCACATCGCCGAAGCCATCTTCAAAGCCTTCGCCCGCGCCCTCGACATGGCCACCCAGTACGACGGCCGCAGCGGCGACTCCCTCCCCACGACAAAGGGGCTGATTGCCTGAGGGGGAAACATCGGAGCGAAGATGAAGACGTCTGTGAAGGCAGTTGGTCTTTCCCTCTTTGCTCTCTTCGTTTCCGCGGGTGCGCTTTGGTGGTTCTTTGATGTAGGCAAGATGGGGACGGCTTCCATGGAGCCGGACATCCGCGTCGGTGACACCCTCATTCTGATGACGCGGGCAATTCAAGTCCGGCGCGGCGACGTTGTCCGCTACCGTGCCCCGAATCCTTCCCGCTATATTGACGGCGAGGTCACTGTTGTTCACCGGGTCGTCGGATTGCCGGGGGAGAGAATCCTTGTTCGGGACGGCAAGCTCTGGATCGATGATGTGGCAAGCGGCTCGGCGGAAGGCCCAAGGGACCGGAACTCATGGTATCAAGGTGATCCTTTCTTGGATGTTCAGCTGGGCGAATCGGAATACTACCTATTGGGCACAGATCCTTCGAACAGTATGGACTCCCGCTATCTCGGGCCGGTCCACAGGGAACAGATCCGTGGAAAGGTGGTTCATGTCATCCGTTAATCCAAAATGGATGAATTCCACCACCGATGAACGCCGGTGGGCGCTGATGGACAGGAAGTTATGAACCGATGAAGAACGTATGCATCCGTTGCCGAACCGACTCGGTTGAGCTTCAGCCCGGGTTGATCCGGTCCGAATTCTACGAGCTGATGCATCGGGCGGAAAAGCTGGGATGGAAGTGCGTCGATCTGGATTTCGGATGGCATTGGGCCGTCGAGATCTACGCTGGGAGTGACTGGAAGACCGTTCGTTGTTTTCCAGCGGATGCCGTTAGGATCGTTCAAGAGAAGGAGGCGGCGGGGATCGGATCCGTCGGAACAGACGATCTTTTTATTCGGATTCCGGAGGCGGGCCTTGCCTTTGAGTTCAATCATGAGGCCTGCATTGAGGTAACCGGCGAGCGGGCAAACGCGTTTTTCCGCGACGAGATCAACCGATTCAAAGCCATGGGCTGAAAGGTGGGCCGACCGAGGGCTGTGACCGGCCACAGCCCCAACGGATCCTGCGCAACACAGCGAAGGGCTGGGCGAAGAATGAGGAATCGCCTTGAATGGCTACGGCTTCCCCGTCCCTACACCGAAGGTGTTGCACCGAACCGCCGCGCCGTCGCTGACGCCCTTGACACGCAACTCCAAATTGTAAACCTCAACGCATCATGCGCTTGTCCACAATCACTTCTCACAGGTCCTACCCGCAACCCGTTCCGCATGTCGTGCGACGGCGTCGGCAGTTGCGAAACCGGAACTTTCTCAGCTCGCTCCCGGAAAAAATGTTGACTGGCGTCAATGGGTTAAAATACTGAACATTTGATTATGCCAAAAGAGCAAGATATTCCACGGTGCTTCAGCTTGTTTGCGGGGGCCGGCGGCTGCTCACTTGGTTTTTCGAGAGCTGGTTACGACATACTTCTCGCCTTGGATCACGATAAACCTTCGTGCAAGACATATTCCAAGAATTTCCCAAAAACCGATGTTCGCGTGGCAGACGCAACAGCAACCGACTGGAAACAGCTTCTTCAAGACCATCGACTTCAGCAAGGCGAGCTTGAAATGTTAATCGGCGGTCCACCATGCCAAGGCTTTTCAACTGCTGGAAAACGTTTTTGGGATGATCCTCGGAATCAGCTTCTCAGGAGTTACATCGATGCACTCAGCACTATTCGCCCGAAGTGGTTTCTAATGGAGAATGTCGAAGGATTGCTGACCACCAAACACGGCGAATACGTTCGCAATGCCGTGGAGGCTTTTGTTGCTCTTGGATATCGTCTGCGTTTGGAGAAAATTTATTCGCATGAATATGGCGTTCCCCAGAGAAGAAAGCGTGTTTTGATAGTAGGTAACCGCATAGGAATTGATTTCGCGTTACCAAATCCAACTACTCCAATAGGAGGATCGATTTTCAGGAATTGTGCGAACTCTCTGGAGTCAGCTCTCGTAGGTTTACCGGACCCGCATAAAGTCGACTCGTTTTTCTACCCGAAAGGTGGAACACCGCAAGGGCATTGCTTTGTGCCTCAAACAGGGGCCAATCAACAAAGAATTGAATTTTTGCGTCCAGGGCAAACGATGAAAAATTTGCCCGAACATCTACAGCATAATTCCTTTAAAAGAAGAGCTAATCGCCGAGTCATGGATGGCACTCCCTCTGAGAAGAGAGGAGGGGCGCCAAGTGGTTTGAAGCGCCTGATCGCGGGCGAACCTAGTTTGACGATTACGAGTGCCTCAACGAGAGAATTTGTTCATCCTACTCAAGACCGATGCTTGACGATCCGCGAATGTGCCCGGATCCAGAGCTTTCCCGATGACTTCGAGTTTTACGGCACTGCCGCAGATCAAGTGAGACAAATTGGGAACGCGATTCCGCCATTACTTGCCGAGACCTTTGCTTCACACATTAAGGACAAGTATGGGTTCAATGGTTTGCCTGGTGATAAATGCGGCTTACTGCTGGGGTTCTCCCTCACTAAAGCGGAGGCCATGAGCCCAGCTCTTCGAAAAACCCACTGTCTTCTTGAAGAATTTAGCATGCAACCCTCGCTATTCGCAATGTGAGCACTATGGCATCTACAAGTACGAAAGCGCTATTACAAAGATAAAGATACTGGGTGCAGGCGACGGAAGGTTGGAGCTTTCCAACAACCAGATTTATGCTCTTTTCGCTTATTCGTGCCATGATCTAGGTTGGGATTTAGCGAAAGATCTTGATTTAGCCTTTGTGGACCTGCCGACAACTAACTATTTTAGCACCCCCCTGGGTTGGTTTGAGGACTTGGATACTCAAGATGATATCAGTGGGGAGCGAGTTTTGGATGCTTTACAGCGAGGAATTTCAAAGGACGAGGATTTTGGGCTTTTCATCCACAATCTCGCTTCCCTACACAAGCGCCGTCTCAAATACCGCCGTATTCTGAGCGGTCAACCTCGTCCAACGATGGATCAGGTCGGGCCACGGAGCTTGCTGGAATACGGTGTTGTGGAGGCCCGCCTCCTCTCTTCTTGGATGATATGGCGCAAATGGATATTCGACATTGATAATCGATCAGGTCAAGAGACAGGATATCTGTTCGAGCCTATTCTTGCGAGTTGCATTGGCGGAGAGCCTTTTGGATCAAAAAATTCTCCGGTAAAACGTATTGGCTCTGACGGTAAGCCAACGAACAAGGGTCGTCAGATAGACTGCTATGTGGCATCAGAAAGAACAGCTTACGAGTTCAAGTTAAGAGTCACAATCGCAGCAAGCGGACAGGGTCGTTTTGCGGAAGAGCTTTCATTTCCCGCAGAGTGCAAAGCAACTGGGCTCAATCCGATACTTTTGGTTTTGGATCCAACGCCGTCTCATCGATTGACGGACCTTTCTGCGGAGTTTGAAGCAAATGGAGGATCAGTGCTTATCGGTCACGATGCATGGAATCACATGGATGATAAGGCAGGACCGGTCATGGCAACATTCATCAACACATACATTAAACCACCGCTCGAGCGGATGGCGACATTCGACGAGTCTTCTCTGGTTGATATTTCACTATCTTGGACGGATGAGAAGATAACTATTGCTGGGTCAGCTGGAGAATACGTAGTTCAACGAGATCAGTCCGAAGAAAAGAGCAGCAGAATTGTGTAGCGAAATCCCTTTTTGAAGCGGTCCATTGAATAGGACTTGATGAGCATTTATGAAAAACATTGGCGAAGCCTTGAATCGAATCAAAAAGACACATCCGGACGACCTCAAAGCGATCAGCGATTGGCCGGCGATTATCGGATTCCGAAATATTCTGGCGCACGCTTACGATCATGTTGAAGACTCGGTTGTTTGGGGCATTGTAATTGGGCAGATTTCCGAGTTCATCAGGGAACTCGAAAGCATTCCAGAACTCATAAGTGAACACGACGCGGCACAGAACGGCGAGTAGCGTCGCCGGTCGTGTGCCCATCGTTGGGCCTGTTGGAACAGATTCACGGGAATGGAATTTTCCATAGACATCCCTAGAGGCGGTGAAGGATCACCGCGGCCGGCCTGAGGGGGTGTCGAATGGTAGTCCAAGGTTTTGCCAAGACGGGCACGGGTATGAAGAAATAGTCCGGCACCGACGGGCGTGGACCCGATGGAGGGCACAGCTCCGTTTGCGCTGGTTGCGGCGGAAGAGGAATCTGGTTGGGGCCGGGGACTAGCAGGGTTTGGTAGTAGAGGAAGAGGAAGAGGGAGAAGAAGAGGGAGAGGGAAAGCCATGCGCAACGGCTTCGGCGTAGGCATTGGCGGCTGGTTCCCGGGGTAGCCTTGCGGCAACCCCCGGCTTTGTTGCGGAATCCCTTGGGGATAAGCGCCGGGGATGGGTTGATCTGTTTGATCGTGGGTTTTCGGCGGCGCCGGTGGGTAATCGGCGGGTGCTGCGCGCGGTAGCGGAGTATTCGCGGCTTGGCGGCGGTGGCGTGGTGCGGAGCAAGCTCACGCACCTACTGTGGTGCGGCCGTGGGAACGTTGGGCGATGCCTGCGGCGGACGTGCGGGGCGGGGTTTTCTTGGCTTGGCGGCGGTGGCGTGGTGCGGAGCAAGCTCTCGCACCTACTGTGGTGCGGCCGTGGGAACGTTGGGCGATGCCTGCGGCGGACGTGCGGGGCACCGTTGGCACGAAAAGCTATCCT
>SKLD01000311.1 GCA_007123395.1 Opitutales bacterium | reverse complement strand
CCTCCGGGCCGTCGGCAATCACGCGTTCGATGACCTTGCGCTGGATGCTTTCGTTGAGGCGACCGAAGTCGAATCCGCCGTCGCATCTCCCGGCTTCGAAGGCACGCTCGGCGGCGCCCTTCGGCACAGACTGTCCGTAGGCTGCGAAGGTGGCGGGCAGCGCCCGGCCAATTTCATCGCGAAGGGCGTGCTCTTCCCCGCTTGCAAGGGTGACGGGGAGTGTGCCGTAGAGGGGCTCGAGAGAGACGCCCCGGGCTTTGAAGCCTTGCGTGATCTCCGGCAGGTCGCGGCCTGCAATGTCTTTGCCGAAAAGAAACGGTTCGAGGAAAGCCAGTCCGAAACCCTCCGCAACGCTGGTTGTGACAAGGGCTTCCGCGCCGCGGATTAAGGCAGCGAAGTCGTAACGGTCGCCGAGCCCGAAGGCGATGGGCAGAGCGAGCTTTTGCGCGAGCGCAACCCACGAGTCGTAAACGGGCCGCCACACCGGATTGTCGGGCGCAAGGGTGGCGCCAAATGCGGTGTCCGGGGCGGCGGCGCGCGCGGCGGCGGCGAGGAGAACCAGCTCACCCATGTTTTTGCGCCGGATTCCGCGGGTGGGGTAGAGGAAGTAGCGGCGTCTGTCAAAGGGCCGGGCCGTTTCCCGTCCCGCCAAGCCCGGCACGGAAACGGCGTTGGGCAGAAGGTGGCGGCATTCCGCCGGGACGCCTGCGTCGGCAAGGACGGTGTCGTCGCGCTCGTTCAGCACTGCGTAGTGAATCTGCGGTGCGGCGGGGTAGAGCGCGTGGTCGAAAGCGTCGGGATCCGGAAAGGCTGTCCGCTGCCTGCGGTAGTTGGCAGGGCGTCCGTCTTCGGCGAAGTCGTGAATCTGCAGGAGGGTGCGTGCGCCGTTGTCGAGCAGCCAACGCAGCGCGGCGGGAAAGAGCACGTTTTTCCCAAGGCTGTGATTATGGATGTGCCACAGATCGGGTGCGCCGCCCAGGGCCTCCGTAGCGGCGGCAAGCATACGCCTGCCGAGGGCAGGGCCGTTGTCTGGCGCGCCTGCCGCATCGCAGTAGCCAAGCCCTTCAACCACCGCCGTCTTCCCGAGGGCGTCGCCTGCATACGGTTCCCCCCCGAGGACGACGCACTCCGCGCGGCCCGCGAGCGCCGTAGCGGCCGTCTCAATCACACGGGTGACACCTCCGCGGCGCAAGTGGTAGTGGACAATGGCTACGCGCATGCGGGAATGCGGTCCTCTACTTCGGCGGATTTAGAAATCGAACTTCAAGAAAGGCTTCGGCTTCGAGTGTAGCCGCTGTTTCCCCCAATCGCTGTGGGTCGACACCGGGCTGCAATCCCATCGCACGTGAAGGCATCAGTTTGTGCGTAGGATTGTCAGCTTTCATTGCATTCCTCAGAGTATCATTCAGAACAGTTTTAGGCGTCTTGCCCCGCTCAGGCCGCGCCGGAGAAGAAGCGCTTCACTTTGGCGACGGCGTAATCGCGGTTCATCATGGCGATGAAGTCGAGGCTAATGCCCTTGGGGCAGGCGGCCTCGCATTCGCCGATGTTGGTGCAGTTGCCGAAGCCGTTGGCGTCCATCGCGTCAACCATGTTGATGGCTCGCTTGTAGCGCTCCGGTTGCCCTTGCGGGAGGAGATTGAGCTGCGACATCTTCGCGCCCGTGAAGAGCATGGCGGAGGCGTTGGGACAAGCGGCGACACATGCGCCGCAGCCGATGCACGCGGCGGCGTCCATGGCCTTGTCGGCGGTCTCCTTGGAGATCGGGAGGGCGTTGGCGTCCTGTGCAGAGCCGATGCGCTGGTCGATGAAGCCGCCCGCCTGCATGATTTTGTCGAACGGTTCGCGGTTGACGACGAGGTCCCGTATCACAGGGAAGGGTTGTGCGCGGAAAGGTTCGATGGTAATCGTCTCGCCGTTCTCGAAACTGCGCATGTGCAACTGGCAAGTCGTCATCATGCGGCCTTTGCCATGCGGGATGCCGTTGATCGTGAGTGAACACGAGCCGCAGATGCCCTCGCGGCAATCGTGGTCGAAGGCAACCGGTTCCTCGCCGCTGTCGATGAGCTGCTCGTTGAGCAGGTCAAGCATTTCGAGGAACGAGGAATCGGGCGAAATGTTGTCGAGCTTGTAGGTGACAAACTTGCCCGGGGCATCCGCGTTCTTCTGGCGCCAGACGCGCAGGTTCAAGTTAAGCGACTTTTCTGACATGGGTCTATCGTTTGTTTGAGAGGATTACTTGTAGCTGCGTACGGCGAGCTTGATGTTTTCAAAGTTGAGCGGTTCGACATGCTTCTTCGGTTTGTTGCCCACCCCGGTGAATTCCCAAACGCTGACGTTGGCGTACTGGTCATCGTGGCGGACGGCTTCACCGTCCTCGGTCTGGTGTTCGACGCGGAAGTGGCCGCCGCAGGATTCATTGCGGTCGAGGGCATCGAAGCAAAGCAGCTCGGCGAATTCGAGATGGTCGGCGACACGGCCGGCGCGCTCCAACTCGATGTTGAGTTCGTCCCCCCCGCCGGGGATGAGGACGTCGTTCCAAAACCGCTCGCGCAGCGCGCGTATCTCGTCGATGGCACTGGTGAGGCTTTCCTTGCTGCGCGCCATGCCGACCTTGTTCCACATGATTTTGCCCAGAGCGGTATGGAGACTTCGCGGACTTGTCTTGCCCTTGATGGAAACGAGTTTGCCGACACTTTCCTTGACGGCGTTTTCCGCGTCGGCGAACGCGGGATCGTTAATGTCGATTTTGCCCGCTTCACCCGGCGGGATGGAGCCGAGATAATTGCCGAGAGTGTAGGGCAGGACGAAGAATCCGTCGGCAAGTCCCTGCATGAGGGCGGAGGCACCGAGGCGGTTGGCGCCGTGGTCGGAGAAGTTGGCCTCACCCGCGGCAAAGAGCCCGGTGATGCTGGTCATGAGGTTATAGTCCACCCATAGCCCGCCCATCGTGTAGTGGGGAGCAGGGTAAATACGCATCGGCCGCTCGTAGGCATTTTCCCCGGTTATGTTTTCATACATGTCGAAGAGATTGCCGTAGCGGGCTTCGATGGTCTTGCGCCCCAGCCGCTGGATGGCATCGCGGAAATCCAGATACACGCCGCGCCGTTCACCGGCCACAACCGGTCCGACGCCCCGTCCTTCGTCACAGACCTCCTTGGCGGCGCGGGAGGAGATGTCGCGGGGGGCGAGATTGCCGAAGCTTGGGTATTTACGCTCAAGAAAATAGTCGCGGTCTTCTTCGGGGATATCTTTGGGATTCTTGCCGCAGTCCTCTTTCTTCTTCGGTGCCCACACGCGGCCGTCATTGCGCAGCGACTCGGACATGAGGGTGAGCTTCGACTGATGCTCGCCTTCCTGCGGGATACACGTCGGATGGATCTGGGTGAAGCAGGGATTGGCAAAACCGGCTCCGCGCTTGTGGGCGCGCCATGCGGCGGAAACGTTTGTGCCGGCGGCATTGGTGGAAAGGAAGAAGACGGTGGAATAGCCCCCGGAGGCGATGACGACGGCGTCAGCGGCCCACCGCTCGATCTTGCCGTTGACCATGTTCCGGGTAATGATGCCTTTGGCGACGCCGTTGACGAGGACGACATCGAGCATCTCGTGACGGTTGTACATCTTCACCTGCCCGAGCCCGATCTGGCGGCTGAGAGACTGGTAGACGCCGAGGAGCAGTTGCTGGCCGGTCTGGCCGCGGGCGTAAAACGTGCGGCTGACCTGCGCGCCGCCGAAGGACCGGTTGTCGAGCATGCCCCCGTATTCACGCGCAAACGGCACGCCCTGCGCGACGCACTGGTCAATGATGCTCGTGGAAACCTCAGCGAGGCGGTAAACGTTGCCCTCGCGACTGCGGTAGTCGCCTCCCTTGATCGTGTCGTAGAAGAGCCGGTAGACGCTGTCGCCGTCGTTCTGGTAATTCTTGGCGGCGTTGATTCCGCCTTGCGCGGCGATGGAGTGGGCGCGCCGCGGGCTATCCTGAAAGCAGAAACATTTTACGTTGTAACCCTGCTCGCCGAGCGCGGCGGCGGCTCCGCCTCCAGCCAGCCCGGAGCCGACAACGATGACGCTGTATTTCCGCCGGTTCGCGGGGTTGACGAGTTTGTAGTTGGCCTTGGCGGTGGTCCACTTTTTTTCCAAAGGACCATCGGGAATTTTCGGGTCGAGATTCATAGTTGCAAATGCTGCGGTGGAATTACGGAAACGTTCGCGTAGGCGGGTTTACGGCGTCGTGGGCGGGTGCATGTGATGCACCCCCTGTACCATGTCTTGGTAGGGAAGGATGCCGAGCAGGCCGGCCACGGGAATGGAGGCAAAGCCGACGAAGAGCGCGATAGCGATGACGAGGGCGGCGCGGTCGAGGCGGATTCGCCAAGTGTGGTTGCGCAGGCCCACACTCTGAAACATGCTGCTGATGCCGTGGCTCAAGTGCAGGAAGAGCAGCCCCATGGCGATGACATAGAAAAGCGAAATATACCAATATTGCGCGCTGAACCCGATGGCCACCATGCTGTAGACGTCATGCACATGGTTCTTGCCCGTCGCTTCGAGCAGATCGTAAGCGCCGTGGATCGTCCCCACGCCTTCCAACGGCCGGTAGAGGTCGCGGAACTCCGGATGCACGTGCTGAGTCGTGAAGTGCAGGATGTGAAAGACGATGAAGGCGAGAAGGATCACCCCCGAGTAGCGCATCGTGCGACTCGCGAAGGTCGCCTGGATTGGCTTGTCCACGGAATACCCCTGCGGGCGGGCGCGACGGTTTTCGATGACGAGAAGCATGGCGGTCACTATATGCGCGACAACTGCCGCGAGGAGAACCAGCCGCACTATCCACAGCAGACCGTAGGGCAGATTCTGCAATTTGTAGGCGTAGGCGTTGATCCAGTCCGGATGGAGGAACATCTGCAGATTACCGGCCATATGTCCGATCACGAATCCGACGAGGATCAGACCGGATACGGCCATGATGTATTTCTTACCGAGAGATGTCATTGCTGATTCAAGTGTTTCAAAGGTGACGCGTGCGAGTAGTTAGGAGGATCCGGAGAGAGTAAAGGGAATATCCATAAGTGCCAGTTATGGGTTTTTCTTATAACCGAATCTTTATCTAGTGAAAAGATTTGCTAATAGCGACGCTCCGCTTGGCATGGGCGCGGGTCCGCGCGCAGCGCATGCCTATCGGCAGCTCGGCGTCACAGACGGAGCACGGACAATCTTGTCCTTGAAAATCTGCGTTGGACAATGACCGAAGCCACGAAAGATGCAGTTCGCCCAACCCTTCACCGGTAGGCGTCAATAATCTGCTCTACGATCCATCCGTGGTCTTCCGCCGTGATGGTGCCCTCTTCAAGCATGGCGTCGGCGCTCCGCACCCGCTCCGCCATCGCACTGAAGCCGCCCATGCCGCGGGCCGGCGGCAAAAGCGTCGAGCGCAGGGCGACTTCCACCGGATTCGGTTCGAAGGTCTGGTAGTAGCCCGAGCGCACGCGCGGCCCGAACCGCAGCAAACCGTTCTTCTCCGCATTTTGCACCGGCACCAACCGTAGGTCCTCGGTGACGAAGCCCGTGCGGTCAAGGCGCAGAGAATGGGGGCGGCCGGTCTCCAACGTCACCACAAGCGGCGTTGTGCCCCGCTCCTCGCCGTTTACCTGCACGCGGGCTCCCGGAGGAAAGCTCTCGATCCGCACGGTCTCCCGGTGCGCCGCGCACCCCGCGAAAAGCAGGAAAAGCAGAGCGGACAATCGGAGGAGACGGAGCGGTGGCATGATGGTTGGCAATTAGTGGTTTTTGTAGAAATAAACCCACGCCCCCGCACCGTCGAGGTGGTCTTCCGGAAGATAGGCAAAACCGTCGAGGCGGGCGATGTAGACGAAGTCGCCCACGGGCGCCACCGGGCCGAGAAAGTGCCCCGTGTCATGAAAGCCGTCGATGCCGGGCGCATGGCCGCCCCACGCGGTTTCCGGGTCGGTTTCCGGCGGGCGCTCCACACCGTCGAACACGTAAGCCCACCCGCCCTCGTCATCAATATTGGACTGAGGCAGATAAATATAGGTCCCCAGATCGAGCACATAGGTGTAACTGTAGTGTATCACGCGGGTGTTTGGCCGGACCCAGCCCAGGAAATCGCCGGTGTCCGCCCACCAGTCTTCCGCAAACTCATAGCCGCCCCAATGGGCCGGGGCAATCGGCACCAGAATCAGGCGACTGGATTGGAGCGGGGCAAGGAGGAGCAGCGCGAAAAGCGAGAGGGGGATCATTCGGTTCAGATGCATATCGGAGCCGGATCATGGGGATCCTTGCCCCCCCGACAAGCGCAAGTCGCGCGAAATTGCGGCGTCTGACGAACCTGTCGCGCGTATATGCCGGGACACCGCACGGGCGCCCCCCAGGATGTGCGAGACCTTGTCTCCGCGCTTTGTCTCCGCAGATCACAGCAACGGGACACCGCCGACTGCTCCCAACACTACGCCAACACCGCGCCAGCGTCGCAGCAACCGGCACATCCACTCCGACACCGGGTAGTCGCCCCTTACATGCGCGCGCGCCGCTGTTCGCCGACAACCAGCCAAAACATGTGCACGGCAACGAAGAAAACGCCTGCCATGCTCAAGGCTGTGAATCCGCCCCATACATACTGCCAGAAAGCTGTCTGGGCGGGAACGAATCCGGCGAGAAATACCGTGAAGACTACCCAGAACACAAGCGTCAGCGCAACGCTGATCGCCTTGAAAACGCCGCCGCAGTAATCGTCGTAATGATCCGTGCTTTCACCATCCATGAGGGCTCGTAGTGTGCGCATCGCCCACGCCCTTCCAAGCAAAATCTTCCGCACCCGACGGAGATCATCTTCAGACCCCCGACAGGGCCACCGCAGTGCCCGGGCTGTCAAAAATAAATCTCTTGTAATTTAAATAGCTCAGAGATAAAACACTACAAAAATTCTGGAAAGAGAGAGTTAAGATTTAATCCAGGAAATACATGGTCTACCATCCAAAGCGTAAAGTGCGCACTTTACGCGCTTTACGGCGAATGAGGGTTGTCACAAAATTTATATTTGAATTTAATTCAGGCAATTTATTTAACTTCGAGAAAT
>SKLD01000538.1 GCA_007123395.1 Opitutales bacterium | reverse complement strand
CCTTTTCCCAGAAGCGACGGGCGTCTTCGGGGAGTTCAGAAGCGATCTGCGAGAGTTCGCTCACAACAACATAACCGCCCGAGCGCACGGCTGGATACCATAACCGGAGCCCCCGCGCAAAACCGAGATTGTAGATGGCCGCCTCCGACCAAAGCAAATCGATGCCCTCGAAGTGCGCGGGAATTTCGGCCATGTCGAGGCAACGGGCCTTCACCAGATTGCCGAGGCCCGCCTGCTCCGCGCGCTCCCGGAGCCGGTCGAGAAAGGGGCGGTAGGTATCGAGCGCATGGACAGGCCTTTGCAGGTGCCGGGCGAGGTCGAGGGTTTGCCGCCCGCTGCCGCAACCGGCGTCGACGATGAGATCGAATTCCCGCACCGGAAGCGTCGCGAGCACCGCGAGGGTGTCCTCCGTGCGACCGGGCCCCAGTTTGTCCATGCCCCCGAAAAAAAGGTCGATGAGGTCGGATTCGTTCATGCTTCCTTGCAACTCAGGAGATGCATGAGGCGGGCCAACAAGCAAGACTCCGCTCGACGCTTCGGTCGCACGCGTTGTGCGTGAGGAGAAGATTGTCGGACGGACTCCCGCGGTTTTCTTGATGTGTATGGGCCGTTTCCGTCTGCACCTCTTCGCCTGCCACAAGGACCCAGGCTTCCGCCGCGGTCCGACTTCCTCTCCGCACACCGGAAACGATTTGAGTTTGGGTGACGGGCGCGGTGCTCTCTCGAAGAGATGGTCCGCACATGCGTCCATCATGCCCAGTTACCCGTCATCACCTTTGCGGAGGCATATAGGGTTCGTCTGGGTGCCTTGGCTTGAGCGGAACGGGCAGCGTCCGAGGAACTGTCGGAACCGCCGGCAGCTTCGGTGGCTCCGGCAGCTTTTCCGAAGGCATTTCAAGAACGATTTCCAGCGGTTTCAGGGTCTCTTCCAAAAGGGTCGAGTCGAGGCCGGGCTCCAATGTCTCTTTCGTGAGAAAAAGGTTTTCGCCTTCAGTGAACCCATTTTCGGAGTACCAGCGCACCAAGACGAATGGAACAAAAACCAAAATTAAAGATGCAATCAAAAGCGTGAGCCAGTTGTCCTGATATGATCCAAATTTATGCGCCGCAAGACTTCCATGAGCTTGACCAAATACTTCCCATATCCAACGCACTGCGATGAATCCAAAAAGTGCAGAAAAAATGAAAGCAACGCCATGCCACGAAGGGGATTTTCTCTGCGTTAGCATTTTTCTTCCGAATTGGGTGGTCTGCCGATTCGGGCCGGATGGCGCGTCCGGCTAATCGGATGTTGGCCTTAGCCGCTGCACGACTTCGGCGTCTTCGTGGGTGACTTTGCCGCGGGCGCGGTGGCGCTCGATCGTTTCGAGGAGGTCGTCCCAGTCGCCGGGTTCGGGGGTGTAGGGTTCGGTGCCGCTCATGCGCGAGCGGCGGATCGTCCAGCGGGTTTTGCCGCGTTTGAGTTCGAAGTTGATGTGGACGCGGTTGCCGTCTTCGTCCTTGCGGTTCCATCCGAGGGAGATCATGGGCGGAGGGCGTTGATTTGCTCGTTGAGGGCGCGGGCGGCGTCGGCGGCGCGTGCCGCGAAGTCGACTCCCGAACCCGCGTGGATGATCGAGCGGGAGGCGTTGATGAGCATGCCCGCGCCGCGCGCGTCCAACCCGGCGCGGAGGGTGGCCGCGAGGTCGCCGCCCTGCGCGCCGATGCCGGGCACAAGGAGGGGGAGGTCCGGAGCGAGGGCGCGCACGGCTTCGATTTCGGCGGGATACGTGGCACCGACAACAAGGCCGACGTTGGCGTTGGTGTTCCATTCCGTGGCGGCGCGCCGGGCGACCTCCTCGAAGAGACGGCGACTGCCTTTGGTCCGCAGATTCTGGAATTCGTCGGAGCCCGCGTTGGAGGTTTTGCAAAGCACGAAGACGCCGTGCGCCGGATCTTTGGTGAAGGGTTCAAGTGTGTCGCCGCCCATGTAGGGATTGACGGTGACGGCGTCGGCGGCATGGACCTCGAAGGCCTCCCGTGCGTAGAACGCCGCCGTTGAACCGATATCGCCGCGCTTTGCATCGAGAACGAGGAGACGGTCCGGATGTGCCTCGTGGATGTAGCGGCAGAGGGCGCGCAGTTCTTCTGTGCGGGCCTGCCCGGCGAAGTGTGCGAACTGCGGCTTGAAGGCGGCGCAGAAGGGGGCCGTGGCGTCGGCGATCATTTTGCCGAAGGCAAGGAAGGGTTGCGCCGCGTCGCGCAGCGGCTCCGGCAAGCGCGCGGCGTCGGGGTCGATGCCCACGCAGAGGAGGGAACCGCTCGAAGCCCATGCGTTCTCAAGGCGCTCTCGGTAGGTCATGGTGAAACTGTAGGACCGCGCGCGCGGGAAGGGGAAGTCTTGATTTGCGGCAGGAGTGAAGTGCTTTGCGGATAGCGTGGGCTTGACCACCGCATCTGCTTGCATACTTCGCGAGTCGGCCCTGAGAAAAGCGTACACAAAAAAGGCGCGCCCGCGCGGGGAACGCCTGAGGACTCTAAACGATGAACTCGCCGAGCCCGGATTAGTCGCCGAACGAGCGGTATCCACCGCCACCGCCGCCGCCGCCGCCGCGCCGGTCGCCGCGATAACCGCCGCCGCCACCGCCGCGCCGGTCACCGCCGCGGAATCCACCGCGACCGCCACCGCCGCCGCGGGGACCACCACCGCCGCCGCCAAAGTCCCCGCGTCCACCGCGGAATTGACGGGGCCCGCGGTCTTCCTTCGGGCGAGCAACATTGACGACGAGTTCGCGCCCGTCGAATTCCTTGCCGTTCATTTCTTCGATGGCGCGCTCGCCATCCTCGTCATTCGTATACGTGATCAGACAAAAGCCGCGCGGGCGGCCTGTCATTTTGTCGATCGCATAATAATAGTCCTCAATTTCGCCGTAGGGCTCGAAGACTTCACGGACAGCTTCGGCGGAGGAGCCCCAGCTGATATTCCCAACATACAACTTAATACTCATTGAACTAACCTGATACAACGCTCCGCAAGAGACGCACCTAACGTTTCCGGTAATCGAATCTCAAGCGTGCCCCTGATCACTCAGCCGGCAAACTCCCGTCGTGCGAGAAAAACATCTTATGAAGCAGGGTGAAGCTTTGGCGGATCGCCCTTGCTGTCAATCGCAATTGCAGATGCAGCTGTGGGCGCTGAAGCCCGCGCCGAAGCTGGCGAGCCACAGGCTTTCGGCGGGTGGTGCTGTGGAGGCATTGTCGAGGTAATCGCGCAGGGCGAAGAGGACACTCGGACTGCTGAGATTGCCGTGGCGGCGGAGGACGGCGCGGGCCTCGGCGAGGGATACGCCGCCGAGGGCAGGCTCGAGGGCGTCAAGAACGAGGCGGCCCCCGCCGTGGGTGATGCAACGCGGCGGGGCGGGGGCGTCCTCGGCCGGAGACCCGGCGGGGACCGCTGTCTGCGGTGCCGGGCGGCGGGCGTGGAGGCGTGCAACGGCGCTGGCGGCGACGGCGGGGACGCTCTGTGCGAGGCGGTTGCGCAGTTTGCCGCCGCGGTTTTCGAAGCGCAGCCCGGCGCGTTCTTCGGGCAGGTGGAGGCTGTCGAAGCCGTGGAAGCGGCGGCGGCCCGGCGCGGGTTGCGCGGAGAAAACGGCGGCGGCCGCACCGTCGCCGAAGAGGCAGGCGCTGATGATGACGCCGGGATCGTCGTCCATGTAGTAGGCGGCGCTGCACAGTTCGAGGGCAACCACGGCGACGCGGGAACCGGGGTCGGCGGCGAGGAGACCGGCGGCGGTGCGCATGGCGGGGATGGCCGCGCCGCAGCCGAGCCCGGCGAGGTCGAGTAGGCAAGCGTCCGCGCGCAGGTCGGCGCGCTCGGCGATGAAGCTGGAGAGGCCGGGGCAGAGATAACCGGTGCATGTGCAAACGACGAGGGCGTCGAGGTCGGCGGGGCGTAGCCCGGCTTGGCCGAGCGCTTCGCGTAGAGCGCTCTCACCGAGCGGAGGGGCCTTGGCTTCAAAGGCTTTGTTGAGCGCTTCGGCGTCCATTTCGAAAAGAGCGTCCTCCGGTGGCAGGGCGAAGTGGCGGGTGTCGATGCCGCTGTTGCCGAGAAGAACCCGGCGCACGAGCCCGCGCGCACCGGACGAAAGACGGGCGGCGGCGCGAGACGAGCGGAATCGTTCCCAGCACTCCGCTTGGGTGAGGCGGCATTCAGGCAGGGAGGTGGCTAGGCTTTCGAGGTACATGGTGGAAGCGGCGCGTGCGTGCGCCGGTAGAGCAGGCTGAAGGGTAAGAAACCGGAGACCGCCGCAAGGCGGACCGCAAAGGCACCGGCGGGATGGAGAAGAAAGGGATGGAGGCGGCGTGCCCAGCGGAACCGGCCCTTGAAGAGCGTGGCGTGGGCGGCGCGCACGCGGGCGACGGTTTCGGGCCATGGCGACTCTCCGCGGGCATAGGCGACGAGGTGCGGGAGGGCGGACTCCGCGCTTTCGAGGGCAAGGCTCATTCCATCGCCGGTGAAGGGCGGAATGACGCCAATACGGTCGCCGAGGCAGAGACCGCTGCCGCGCCCGGCGAAAGACGGCGAGAACCGGAAGGCGGCGACCCCGCACAAACTGGCCGGATCGAGGACGGCACCGTCGAGGCGGTCGGCAAGCTCCGCGAGACCCGAGGCGCGGAGGTAGGCGGGCAGGGCTTTCTCGCGTTGGGCGGAGAGACCGGGCCGTTTGCGGAAGAGCCCGCACACGTTGACGCGACCGCCTTCAACCGGAGCCACACCGACATAGGCGCGGCGGCCGAGATGAACGGCGAGGCCCTCCGCCGTCAGCCCGGTGTAGTGTGCCTTGAGTCCGATCCACGGCGATGGGCAGGCGCGCCGACCGGTGGCGCGGACAGTTCCAGGTGGGTCGTCGCTGCCGTTGCCCCTTTCCCGCACGCCTTCGAGGAGGGTGCCTCCCGCAGCGCGGAAGGCGTCGGCAAGCAAATGATCGAGGACATGGCGGGAGACACCGAGGGCGGGGCGGGGCAGCATACAGCGCAGGACTTCATGCCCCCCGGCGTACCAGCGGGTGGCGCGGTGCCTTGGAAAAGCGGGCGAATCGAAGCGCAAGCCGGAGCGTTGCATGAAGGTCTCTCCCGCCCCGGCCATGAATTCTCCGCAAACACGGTGCCGGGGATAGCGACCGCTCTCAACAACGGTCGCCTCTACGCCCGCCTGCCTCAGGCGCAGTCCGAGAAAGAGACCCGCCATGCCGCCGCCGATGATGCGGACGGCGCGCGTTTTCACGTTCGGCGCGCGGCTCATGACGTCTCCCGGCGTTGCGCCGCGAGGCGGTAGGCCCCGAACGCAGTGGTGTGAACGGAAATCTCCCAGCCGTCCGCCGGATCGAGCCCGAGAAGAGCAGGCAGTTCGCCGCCGCGGAATCCGGCGCGCACGCTCACGACCGCGTCATGTCGGCTCACGAAGTTGAGCCCGAGCAGAAAAGCGGCGCGCGCGAGCCACACGCGTAGAGGGCCGCGCGCGGTTTCGTTGGCGAGGATGACGCGGGCATGGGGGCGCACGGTCGCACCGAAGCGGCTGAGTTCGGCGTCTGCGAACTGGTGCAGAAGCAGATTGACGATGACAACGCTGTGGTCAGGCCAGCCGTCGTATTCGAGGGCGTCGGCCTTTTCCCAGCGATACGCCTGCGGCAACCCGTCGGGGCGAGACCAGAGATCAAGCCCGGTGTAAGTAAACCCGCCTGTGCCCACAGCGGCGTGCGCAACGCCGGGGAGGTGCTTCAGGGCGAAGTGTCCGTCGCCCGCGCCCGCCTCGACGATACTGTCGCCCGGACACAGCTTCTTGCAAAGGGAGCGGAGCAGCCAGCGGTAATTGCCCATCAGGTTGTTGATGCGGCGGAGATCGGCGCGGTTGCGGCGGGCGGCGGGATGCCCCTCGGGCAGACAGTCCAGCAATTCGGGTTCAACTACGCGCACCTGCATCCTGTAACAGGTAGGACAGGCTTGCGCGCGGGTCAATCGACCCCGGAGTTTACCGGTGCTTCTTCTCCGTGCGCCCGCCGGAAACACTGAAAGAGAAGCCGAATTTTTCCGAAAGATGGTGGTCCACGCCGATAACGGCTCCGCGCGTAGTGAAGCGGTCCGAACTAACGTCCGGGCGGCGGTGGCGGAGCGGTGAGCGGTCGTCTTCCCAAAGCTCTCCGCGCCGGTATCCCGTTGCGCGCGGCACGCCGTCGAAACGGGTCTCGGACAGGCTCACGCCGATGTGGACGGAGGTCCGCTTGCCGTTCCATGTGAGCGACGGGCTGATTTCACTGTGGGTGTAGTCGACCCCCAAAAACCAGTCGCGCCCCTGCTCGCGACTGATGGCGAAACCGTAATGCCAGCCGTCGTCATTGAGCGGCTGGACGGTGGCGAATCCGCCTCCGAGGTAGCCGTGCGACCCCGCCGCGACCCAAATCACCGACGATCCCTCGCCGGGCGCGTGTAGCGGCAGCCATGCGTCGTGCCATCCGTAGGCACCCGGCCAGCCGTAGGTGTGCGGCCACGGATGGGCGCGGTAACGCACCGGGCCATCCCAGTCATAGGACGCGGGGGAAGCCGAAATCAAAGGGCCGACAGCGGTTTCGACTACCGGACGTTCGCGCAGCACATACGCCTGTCCGTCCGCTTCGACGGCATTCGCGCCAGAAGCGAATGCCGCGCCGACCAAGGCTGCGTGGAAAATGCGGAGCGCGGTCGTGAGAATATGTGTGCGGGGTTGCATAGGATGCCGTCCGGCGTTTCTCCTTTCGTCACCGGGCGCAGCGATTGAGACACACTGCAAATGGAATCGTTCATCCAGCCCACGCCTCCTCCATGCAAAATGAAAATTATAAACCACGTAAATAATATTGACAAACTCTAAAATCTCAAAAGATTGGGAGCATGAATGCGGAATCGGCAGACAGAAAAGACGATAATAATGTAGAGACGGCGAATAGAGTTGTTGGTGCGTCGGGTGTCTCGCGACGCGTGCCGCGCAAGTCGCGTCGCGTGCCGCGGGCGGTGGTGCCGCCGGGGCGGGACGGGTATTACCATGTGGTGAGCCGCATCAACGGTCGGGCCTTTCTTTTGACGGACACGCGGCGGG
>SKLD01000116.1 GCA_007123395.1 Opitutales bacterium | reverse complement strand
GTCCACTCGGCGACGGCGTCGTCGACGAAGGTGATGATCATCTGCTCAATGGGCCGGTTGCGGGGGGCGGGGCCGGGTTCGGAGCGGGTGTGAAAGACAGGCCGCGGCGGAACGATGATTTCCGCGGGTTCGTAGCGGTAGCCCCAGTAAATCCACTGAACTGTGCGGTCGTCGACCCGTTCGGCGTATTCCGGGGTGCCGAGTGCGATGTAGACGGCGACAGGGCCCCAGCCTTCCTTGATGCCGGCGTGAAGGACGGACTCGCGCTTTTCGGCGGAAAACATGTCGAACGCACTGGAGAACTGGCGGGCACGGTGCTCCTGCACGGTGCCGCAGGCGGCGAGGAGGATGAGGGCCGCGGCGAGGCCTACGGCGGACACACAAGTGCGAGACGGGGGCATTGGTCGGGAAAGTCCGGTGCGGTTATCCGAAGAGGATCGCGTGGATTTGGTTGAGAAGGATGACAATGATGGCGACGGGGGCGACGTAGCGGATCATGATGTGCCATGCCTTTTCGAGGCGGAACTCAGGGGTGCTGTGGCGGATTTCCTCGGAGGCGTGCTCCAGGCCCCATCCCCAGCCAACGAACAGGGCGAGCCCGAGGGCACCCAGCGGCAAGAAGATTTGGAAGGAGAGGGTATAGAGAAGGTCGAAGACAGAGCTGCCGAGGAGACCGCCTTCCGAGAGCCACCCAACCGCACCGAAGCTGAGGGCGGAGGGGATGGCGAGAAAGAAAATGATGACGCCGGCGGACCACGCGGCTTTCTTGCGCCCCATTTTCCAGTCGTCGACAAAGTGGGCGACAACCACTTCGAGGAGGCTCACGGCGGAGGTCAGTGCGGCAAGGACAAGGAGGAGGAAGAAGGCCGAACCGAAGAGGACGGTGGCGATGTCTCCGCCGGGGAGTTCGCCCATGATCTGCGGAAATACGACGAAGACGAGTCCGGCCCCGGCGGCGACCAAGTTTTCCAGCGGCACGCCGTGCGCGGCCACCATGAAGAAGATAACGGGGAAAACGATGAGCCCGGCGAGAATAGCGATGATACTGTCGGTCGCGACGACGTAGCCGGCGGAAGAGGGAAGGCACTCGTGTTTGCTTAGGTAACTGCCGTAGGTGATCATGACGCCCATCCCGAGGCTCATGGAGAAGAACGCCTGGCCAAGCGCGAGGGTGATGGCTTGCGCGTTGAGAGCTTCGAGATTGGGGATGAGGTAAAAGCGGATTCCGTCGCCCGCGCCTTCCAGTGTGACAGACCGCAGAATGAGGGCGAGGAGCAGGAGAGCGAGCATCGGCATCATGATCTTCACAGCCCGCTCGATGCCCTTGCGCACGCCCGCCGCGACAATGGTAATCGTCAGGATCATGAAAATGGCGACAAAAAGGATCTCGTAGCCTGGATTGGCGATCATCTCGCTAAAGAGTCCACCGAAATACTCCGCCGTGTCCTCCACGCCCTCCGGCACAATCAGTGCGCCGCCCGCAGCTTGGATAAAGTAAAAAACGGTCCAGCCCGCGATAACGCTGTAGAAGGAGAGGATGACAAACCCCGTGAGGACGCCGAGGACGCCGATCCAATACCACGGGGTGCCCGGCTTGAGGTGCTTCATCGCCCCGACGGGGTTGCGCTCGCCAGCCCGTCCGATAACCATCTCGGCAAGCATTACCGGGAGCGCGACGAGGAGAATGCAGAGGATGTAGATGAGAACGAAACCGCCGCCTCCGTTCTGCGCCACGGCGGTGGGAAAGCCCCAGATATTCCCGAGGCCGACAGCGGATCCGGCGGCGGCGAGGACGAACCCGAGGCGCGAGCCCCATCCTCCGCGGTGGTTGTTATTTGGTATGTTGTTCATTGGCGTGCGGAACCAGTGTGTTTGTCTGTGGTCTGCGGGAGCGCGCGCGGAGGAGAGAGAGCCCTCGCGTGCGGACGCGCGTCGCGTCGCGGTTTCATACATCGGCGCATGCTACCGGCCATGGCAAGAATTCTCCGGCGGCGTTGACGCGGCGGGCAGGGTCCGCTGCGATGCATCCATGCCTGATGAGACGGATCTTGTGGCGACGTATTTCCCGGATGTCGACGCCGCCGCGCAGGAGCGGTTGCGCCTCTTCACGGAAATGTTCAAGGAGTGGAACGCGCGCATCAACCTCGTGTCGCGCAAGGATATCGATGCCTTCGAGGAGCATCACCTTCTGCACTCCCTTGCCGTCGGCCGGGTAGCGGCCTTTCCCGACCGCGCGCGTGTCCTCGACGTCGGCACGGGGGGCGGGCTGCCGGGCCTTCCGCTCGCCATCCTGTACCCGCGGGCACGCTTTTTTCTCTGCGACTCCATCGCGAAAAAAGCGCGTGTGGTGGGCGAAATGGCGACCGCCCTCGGCCTGAGAAACGTGGAAGTCGTCCACAAGCGCGCCGAGACCCTTGAATCGAAGTGGGACTTTGTCCTCGGGCGGGCGGTGGCGGCTCTGCCCGACTTCCTCGGCTGGATCGCTAAGAACCTGCGCGAAGGCGGTTCACCGGAGTGCCCGAACGGAGTGCTGTATCTCAAAGGCACGAAATACGCTGAGGAGCTGGAGTCTTTAGGCATCAAGCCCTTCTGTGTGACGGAGCTTCGCACCGTGGTCGACCGGCCTTACTTCGACGAAAAGTTTCTCGTCCACTTGCCTGCGGGTGCGGTCCGCCGCTGCCGCAATCTTATTCAGGCGTGACAATTCGGTCCACGGCGGTAGAGATACGGCGCAGACCTATGAACTGGCTCGGGATTGACTACGGAGAAAAGCGCATCGGCCTTGCCGCGGGAGACGAGTTGGGCATCGCCGTGCCTCTTGCCGCCGCCGTCGAGCCCGATGCAGAGGCGCGGTTCGGGCGGATCGGCGCGGAGATCGAGCGGCGCAGGGTAGACGAGCTAGTCGTAGGCTATCCTTATAATATGGACGGCACCGTCAGCGCCAAGGCCCGCGAGGTCGACGGCTTCATCGCCGAGTTGGAGAGGCGATTCGGGCTGCCTGTGCACCGTGTCGACGAACGGTTGACGAGCTACGCGGCGGCGGAGCACCTCAAAGCCGCCGGTCGCCGTCCCAAACGCAAGGACATCCGCCGCCACCGTCGCACCGGCGAAGTCGACTCCCGCGCGGCCACCCTCATTCTCCAGGATTTTCTCGATACACGCGGTCCGGCTTGACGGCGCCGCGGACCGCGCCGAACTGCACATTGCGTGTTTCTGAGCTTCTGCGGGACCCTGCAGGGGCGCATTGACGGATTCGGGGCGAAAGACCAGCCTATTTGAGATGGCCTTTGATTTTGAGACCTTCTGTGACCGATATGCGGCGGACTTTGAGTTTGAAGTGCGCCTGACGGATGCCAGCGGCGTGTTCGCGCATGGAGAGACCGAGGTGTTGGAGTGTGACTGCCGAGGGCTTTCGGCGCAGCGTCGGCGGGAATGCGCGGAGCAGACGCGGTATTGGGGTGAAACGGTGATCCAGCTCTGTTGCGATACCGGTTTCGCCATGTGGGCTGTTCCGGTGACGGAGAACAACCGTATTACGGGGGGCCTGGTCGTGCAAGGAGTTGATCTAGAGGGGCGGCCGCAGGCTTTTCACGAACGGGTGCAGAAGGCGGCGAACGCACTTCTGCACCGCGCCCTCGCTGCAAACCTGATCCATCGCGCCGAGATCGAACTCGCGCGTCAACGTGCCCTGCGCGAGCGCGACCGGTTTCTCGCCATCGAGGCGGCAAAGAGGGATGTCGCCAGCGATGACATTCGGACGCTCTACCTCACGGAGGAACCCGAGTTGCTCGGTGCCATCAAGCAGGGCGAGACCGGAAACGCCCGTTCCATCCTCAACCGTATTCTTGCGGGAATCTATGGCTTGGCCGGGGACCGCATGGAATTGCTGAAGAGTTCGGTCCTTGAACTGGTGGTGATGATGAGCCGTGCTGCGGTGGAAGCGGGGGCGGAGCCAGCCGCCGTCCTCGGGCAGAACTACCGGTCCCTTGCCGAGCTGTCCGCGATCGACGACGAGGAAGACCTCGCCGATTGGGTGCGCCGTATGCTGGAGACGCTGATCGAGAGTATCCGCAAGCACCAGCACTACCCCCACTCGCTGCTCCTCATGAAGGCCGTGAAGCACATGCAGGCCAACCTCCATCAGCATTTGCGCCGCGATGATGTGGCCCGCGTGGCCGGGTTGTCCCCGAGCCACTTCAGCAAGATTGTGACGGAGCGTATGGGGCGCTCGTTTACGCACCTCCTTACGCAGATGCGTGTCAACCGTGCAAAGGAGCTACTTTTGCACACGGAGAAGAGTCTCTCGGAGGTGGCGGTTGAGTGCGGATTTTTTGATCAGAGCCACCTGAGCAAGCACTTCCGGTCACACACCTCGCTCTCTCCGGGTGAGTTCCGCCGTCGCTCCCGGTAACGCCCGCTCATGAAGCACGCTCTCCAGCAGGAGAAAAAGTTTAGAATACCGAAGAAGGGGACGAGGATACAATACAGCGGCGGGGTCAGGATGTTAGGGTGGGGGCATCATCCGCAGTCCGGGGATTCCGTCCGGATCTTGTTCTCACCTCAACACAGCAAGCTATGAGCACCATCGAAGACCTGAAAACAGCCGTCATCAACGGACGTCGTAAAGACGTGCAAACACTCGTTCCCGAGCTTCTCGAAAGCGGGATCGAGCCCGCCGCCCTTCTCTCCCAGGCCCTGATTCCGGCCATGGGCGTGGTGGGCGAGCGTTTCAAGAAAAACGAAGTGTTTGTGCCGGAGATGCTTGTCTCCGCCCGCGCCATGAAAGAGGCGATGAACATTCTTGAGCCGAAGCTGCTCGAAGCCGGTATCCGCCCGGAGCATACGGCGGTCATCGGCACGGTGGAGGGCGACCTGCACGACATCGGCAAGAACCTTGTCGCGACCATGTGGAAGGGCGCCGGTTTCGACGTCATCGACCTCGGCGTGAATGTGTCTCCCGCCCGCTTCATTGAGGCGATTGAGGAGCACAAGCCGCACATCGTGGGTCTTTCCGCCCTCCTCACCACAACGATGCCGGCAATGCGCGACACCGTAGCCGCCATCCGTGAGGCCGGGCACTCCGCCGTGAAGCTACTCATTGGAGGCGCCCCCATCACACAGAGCTACGCCGACGAAATCGGCGCCGACGGGTATTCGCGGGATGCGGCAAGCGCGGTCGACGCCGCCAAAGCAGCCCTCGGCATCTGATCCGCCCGATCTTTCCGGCTCCTTCATGAAATACAAGACACTGGCGATCGCCGATCCTGCGAAACTCATTTACGGCAGGGCACCGCGTCCCATCAAAACCCGCCGCGGCATGTGCATCGGCGGCGGCCTGATCTATCCCGAACTGAACTTCACTTTGCCGGATATCAACATCCGCAAAGAGGCCATGCCGGAGATTGTCCGCCACTACCAACAGATCGTCACCGAGGCGTTGGAGCGCGCCGCCGAGTTGGAGGCACCCGGGGTCATGCTGGAGTTTGAGACCCTGCCTCCCATGACAGAGCACCCCGCGCTGGGCATGGAGGTCGTGAACATCCTCCTTGAGGGGATCGAAGACGCGCATGACAAATACGGTTTGAAGGCGGCATTGCGCTGCACCCCGAATGACAACCGCGAGTTCGTGCGCCCCCCGCTCATGCGCAGCGGTCGCTACTGGGATGCAATGCTCGAACTCTTCGATCAGTCGGCGGCGGCGGGCGCGGAGTTTCTCAGTATCGAGAGCGTGGGCGGAAAGGAGCTGCACGACGACGCGCTGGTCAACGGTGACTTGCGGGCCGTGCTGTTTTCGTTGTGCGTTATGGGGGTGCGCGACATGAAGTTCATCTGGGACCACATCGTCGCGATCACCGCAAAGCATGGAGTGCATGCCGCCGGGGATACGGCGTGCGGTTTCGGCAATACCGCCATGGTCCTCGCCGAGCGGAAAATGATTCCGCGCGTTTTTGCCGCCGTCGTGCGCGCCGTCACGGCGGTGCGTTCGCTCGTCGCCTATGAATGCGGCGCGGTCGGCCCCGGAAAGGATTGCGGTTACGAAAACCCGGTATTGAAAGCAATCACCGGATGCCCCATGAGCATGGAGGGCAAGACGGCGGCCTGCGCGCACCTCAGCCCGATGGGCAATCTCGCCGCCGCGACCGCCGATCTCTGGTCCAACGAATCCGTGCAGAACATCAAGCTGCTCGGGGGTATGGCACCGACCTGCTACATGGAGCAGCTTGTTTACGATTGCCGTTTGATGAACACCGCCGCTGCGGAAGGGGAGGCTTCGGCCCTGCAAATGCGCGATTGGCTCGTCAAATCGGACGCCGGCCGCGACCCGCAAGCCATGATTCTCACGCCGGAGAGCAGCATCACCATTGCTCATGCCATTGTGCAGGCGCCGTCGCACTATGCTGCGGGAATTGCCGCTGCCCGCGCTGCCGTAAAGATCCTGCGCGAAACGAACGAGGCCGGTTGCCTTCGCATCGACGCGCGCGAAGCCGGTTGGCTCGACCGGATGGACGATGAACTGGATGACATGCCGCACACCGAGGACGCCTTCATTGAGGAAATGATGGACGAAGTCGATCTGGAGAAGTTCACCCCGGCGGACTACGGCCTCTGATTCAGGCGGCTCCGGTCTATCAAGAAACATGTCCAAACCACTTGGTTTGCGAAGAACACAAGCGAAGTAAGAGACAGCATGGAAAGATCGTTCTATTTGAATCTCGCGAGAGACAATGTGCGCCTCCCCATTGCGGCGGACATGGTCCTACACGAGCGGGAAGATCCCCTTGCTTGCCGCTACTCGGGCGAGTGTTTGGGCAAGGCCATCCTCGATGCGGCTGAGCGCTTTCGCATGCCGCTGGCCTTTCCGCTCATGGATTTGCGCACCGAAAAAGAGTGGATGCTTGCCCAGTTCGACATTCCATTGGACCGGATCGATTCGTTTCACTTCACCGAAGACCTCGACGAAAGCACCCTTGAGAAGCTGAGGGCTGTTGCTTCAGCCGCTCCCACGCCTCGCATGGAGGCCTCCTTGGGAGCCTTGCGGCACGTCGCGGCCCATTCGGATAGAGTGCCGGTGGGCATGTGTATAGGGCCCTTCTCACTGATGACCAAACTTCTGG
>SKLD01000018.1 GCA_007123395.1 Opitutales bacterium | reverse complement strand
CTTTCCTATAGCTCGGGGACCCCATTCGAAGCACAGAGAGGCCTTCCCTTACGGCCGCATCGGTGGCAACCCAAACTCCCAGGCAGGTCCTTTTGCACTAACTTAAAGTGTTGTAGGTGGGAAGCTTGTCTTTCCACTTACAACCTGTTGAACTGGGCCGCGCGGTAGGGGCATTGATCGTGTGATGGTGCCTGAGTGTCTATCCGCAGGCGGAGCGGAGGCAAGGCTCTTTTGTGTAAAACGTCCTTGCGGGCTCTGCGGCGGCCGGTCCGGCACGGGCGCGCGGAGGCTGTGCGGGGGCGGTTTTCGCTGAAGCGTACGCGCTCCCGCGCCCCGTGCGCGTATGGACGGCACCGGGGTGTGCAAGGCGGGGGGTTGGTTGAAGGGAGCGCGGCGTTCTCACGGCGGGCGGGGGTCGCGGGTGAAGGGTTCGGGGCACGCGGGAACTTCGGCGGTCTCGAAAACAAGCCCGCCGCAGCAAGGGCAGCGCACCGGCGGCGGTTGCGCTTCGAAGTCACGCAGTAGCGCAAGCAGCGCGGCGGCTGCCGCGGCCCTGCGCCGACCGGCTCCGGCGAGGGCTTCACGCACACGGGCTAGGTTCGTTTTCTTTTGCGCGTGGGCGAACAGACCGTAGTGGCGGACTTTGACGAAGCCGGGCGGAAGGATGTGCTGGAGGAAACGCCGCAGGAACTCTTCCCCGGCAAGGGTGAGCGTCTTGCTCCTGCCGCCCTCCCGGTAGTCTTTCAGGCGGAAGGTCACCCCGGCGCCGTCGACGCGCAGCAGGCGGGATTCGTCGAGAGCGACACGGTAGACGTAGCGCGCGAGGTAGAGCAGGATGCTGCCCGGCGAGGTCTGCGGAGCGCGTGCGTGCACAACCCACTTCCGCGGCAGAGGCTCCGCCGGGAGGCTCTGGCCCAGGCGCGCGAGCGCGGCGAAGCATTTTGCGCGGAACATCGACGAGAGCGCGCGCACGGGCAGGAAGTAGCCGCTGCCCTTGCCTGTGCTTTTCCAATGTCCCGCCGCGTCGAGCCCGCCGGCTGTGGCGAGGATGTGGATGTGCGGATGGAAGTGCAGGTTCTGCCCCCAGGTGTGCAGCACCGCGAGCAGGCCGGGTTTGACCCCGTGGCGCGAGGCGGCGAGTTCGAGCACGCTTTGCGAGGCGGCTTCGAAGAGCGCGCGGTAGAGTGCCGCGGGCCCGCCGCGGCAGTGTCCGGCGAGAGCGGCGGGCACGGTGAAGACAAGGTGCGCGTAGGGCACCGGCGGCAGTTCGCGAAGGCGCGCGGCGGTCCATTCACGCTGTTTGCCGTGTTGGCAGCGCGGGCAGTGGCGGTTGCGGCAGGAATGCCAGCGCACATGGGCGTGTCCGCAGTGCGCGCAGGCGCGACGGATCCCGCCGAGGCGGCGGGTCCGGCAGGCCCGCAGGGCGCGCAGAGCCTTGCGCTGGAAGGCGGGCACGCGTCCGCCGCGCCGCTTCAGGTAGGCTTCGGCGAAGCGGTCGATGATTTGCGCCATGCGCGGCACCGCCGCGCCCTCATCCCGGCGCGCCGTCCATGCCCGGAGGGATGCGCGGTTCGATCAGGTCGAGGGGGCTGCGCCACTCGCCCGCCCCGCGCGTGCTCAGGTGCAGGTAGCGCGCCGTGGTGTGCAAATCGGCGTGGCCGAGCAGGCGCTGGATCACCGCGAGGTTCATCCCGCCCTCCAGCAGGTGCGTGGCGAAGCTGTGGCGCAGCAGGTGGATGCCCCCGGCCTTGGTGATGCCCGCGCGCCGCGCCGCCGTCTTGTAGGCGTAGCGGCCCGTCGCCGCGCACACGGGACCGTCGCCGCGGCGGTTGGCGAAGAGCCAGTCGCGGCAGCGCGCGCGCTTCCAGTGCGCGCGCAGTTCCGCAAGCAGCACCGGCGAGAGCACCGTGTAGCGGTCTTTGTCGCCCTTGCCCGCGCGCACTCGCACCTGCATGCGCGCGCTGTCGATGTCGCGCCCGCGCAGATGCGTCGCCTCAGAGAGGCGCAGCCCCGTGCCGTAGACCGTCATGAGAAAGGTGCGGTGGCGCGGCTGCGGCGCGTGCGCGATCAAACGCTCCACCTCCTCCGTGCCGAGCACCTCGGGCAGACGCCAGCCCGTGCGCGGCCGCGGCAGCGCAAGGCGGATGCGCTCGCGCGCAACCCCTTCGACCAGACGATAATAAGAACGCAGCGCGTTGATCGCCACGTTGCACGTGCTCGGCGCGAGTTTGCGTTCCGTGACGAGGTAGTAGAGGTAGGCCTGCTGCTCCTCTTGCGTCAGCGCCGAAGGAGCACGCCGGTGGTAGCGCGCCAGATCGCGCACCCACGCGACGTAACTCTCTATCGTGCGTTCCGAATAGTTGCGAAGCACAAGCGCGCGCACGAAGCGCTCCCGGGCCTCAGTCGTTTTTTTGTGTTTTCATGACGCAGCGCTTCTACACCCCTGCGCCGACAACGGCCAGCTCCTTCGCCTCCGAATGCCGGACACCCCCCGCGCGGCAGCGCGGCTTAGTTCAACAATGTGTAGAGTTAAAAGCGCGGTGTCGGCGACGCCTCTGCCTTTAATGGCACTCGGATAAGACCGATGTCGTTGAGGTTGTCCACAGCGTTACGCGGTCTAAAGACCCGCGCTCCTGCGAGCCAACTGCTTATCCGAGCACCATTGACCTCTGCCTTCGCATTGGGGTCCCGGACTTCGTTGAGTTCAATTGAGTCTTCATCCGATTCCGGCAAAGGGACTTGAGCCCCTCGCGCGCGCCCGCAGACTTGACGAAAGATGACACCTGAGGAACTCCAACGTTACAGTCGGCAAATCATCCTGCCCGGATTCGGGGCAGAGGGACAGGAGCGTCTGCGCGCCGCTAGAGTCCTCATCATCGGCGCGGGCGGGCTGGGCAGTCCTGCCGCGATCTATCTCGCTGCCGCCGGGGTGGGCAGGCTCGGCATGGTGGAGTTCGACACCGTGGAACGCCATAACCTGCACCGGCAAATCCTGCACAGCGACGCCGCTGTGGGCCGCCCAAAGCTGGAATCGGCGGAGGCGCGCCTGCGCGAGGTCAACCCGCACGTACATTTCGCGGGGCACGCCGTGCGCCTCACGGCGGAGAACGCGCGGGATATATTCGAAGAGTATGACATCGTGCTCGACGGTTCGGACAACTTTGCCACGCGCTACCTCGTCAACGATGCCGCCGTGCTGTGCCGCAAGCCGCTCGTCTACGGGGCGATCTTCCAGTTCGAGGGGCAGATAGCCCTCTTCGCCCCGCACCTCGGAGGGCCGTGCTACCGGTGCCTCTTCCCGGAACCGCCGCCGCCGGGGGCCGTGCCGAGTTGCGCTGAAGCCGGCGTCTTCGGCGCGCTGGCCGGTGCCGTGGGCTCGCTGCAGGCGCTCCTTGCCGTACGCCAGCTTGCGGGCATCGCCGAGCCGCCCCTCGGGCACCTCACCCGCTTTGACGCCGTGCGTTGGCGTACCACCCGCTTCACCGTGCCGAAAGACCGTAACTGCGCCCTCTGCGGCGACACCCCCTCTATCAAGGACCTCCACCCTGCTCGCTACGCCCCTGTTGTCTGCGCCGCGCCAGTGCCGGAGCAAACCGACGGCATGAGTTCCGCCGACGAAGAGGAACCACCGGTCGAGATCACCGCCGAAGCCGCGCGCAGCCGCTTGGCCGCCAAGGAACCGCCCGTTCTTCTCGACGTGCGCGAGCATTTTGAAGTCGATATCGGGGCCATCAACGGGCACCGCCATATTCCCCTCCGCCAGCTTCCGGCAAAATACGGGACGCTCCCGCGCAACCGTCCGTTGATCGTCTACTGCCACCATGGCATGCGCAGCCTGCGGGCCGCCGAGTTTCTGCGATCCAAAGGCTACACCCGCGCCCAGAGCCTCGCCGGCGGCATCGACCGCTGGTCCCTCGAAATCGATCCCTCCGTCCCCCGCTATTAGCGCCCCGTAGCGGATCTTCTCCGCAAACTCGGCCGGCGGCCACTCCGGAACAGGAGTCTACCGCGAGTTGCCCCGCCAATCCACTTTTCCATGAGGCCGACGGAAGCGTGGCTCCGTCGTTGCATTTTCCCGGCGGAGCGTGCTCAACTGGGGGAAGTGAGCGAGACCGTCCACACAGTTCCGCCTCCCTTCGCCCGCCGCCGCACGCCGGGCGGCAATTGGTCACGCGCCTCATGGCCCGAGCGCATTCTTGCCTTCGGCCTCGCCGTACAGCTCAACATCGTCCTCTTCGCGGGCGGGGGAGTCCTCTTTTGGTCGGAGTGGTGGAACCTCGGGCTGGGGACGGCCTTCTTCGTCTTTGCCCTGCTGGCCTACCCGCGCGGAACTCCTCCCGCCGCACGCCCGCTGCGCCGGCTCCTCACGTTTCCCCTTTTCTGGATCGGTCTGCTCCTCCTCGCTTATGTCGCGGTGCAGGCCCACAACATCGCGTGGACCTACATCCGGTTCGAAGGCGGCGCCGGCATGCGGCCTGTCGAAGGCGCCGTGCCGTGGCTACCGCAGGGGTTCGTTGCACCGCTCGAGCAGGAAAATCCCTTCCGCTGGATGCTCCGCCTTCTACCCGCGTGGCTTGCGGTCTGCGCGGCATGGGCGGGTCTGCGCGGGCGCGGCGCAGTGCTCCTCGCCCTCACCCTCCTCGCTCTCAGTCTCATCGTGTGGACGGCGATCGCCTACTGGCAATACATCACCGGAGCAGAGAAAATGCTCTGGCTCTGGGAGGTACGGGCGCGCCAACCGCGCTTCTTTTGGGGCACTTTCGTGAATTCAAACCACGGTGCCCTCACCCTTGTTCTCGGTCAGGCCCTCCTTCTCTCACTCTTCCTGCGCGGCGCGCGCAGCCAATACATGCGCACGCTCAGGCTCATGGGGCCGCACTTTCTCTACCTTCCCCTTGCCTTCGTTTTCGCCGCCGGGGTTATCCCCTCCGGCTCGCGCGGCGGCATGGCCGTGACCCTCGTCCTCTGGACGGTGTTTGTCCTCCTCGGGACCGTCGCCCTCTGGCAACTTGTGCGCGGCAGGGCACTCGTTCTGCCCCTCGCGGCGGGTGCGCTCCTGCTCACAGCCCTCGGCTTCGTCCTCAACAATCCTGATGTCTGGGACCGCCTACAGCACGCCCTCACCAAGACCGAGCGCCTCACCGCCGACATCGATTCCGAGGCCCGCACGTGGGTCAACCGCATCGGTATGGAGATGGTGCGGGACAAACCCGCCTTTGGCTGGGGGGCGGGCGGTTGGCGGTATTTCTATCCCCAATACGGACCCTATTTCCCGGAGTTCCAGCCGGTGCGCCGGCTCCTTCTGCGCGACCGCGAAACCGGCGAAATCATCCGCAACGAACGCGGCCGCGCCCAGTGGCGGACCGTCCCCGTGTGGTACCGCCAGGCACACAACGACTGGCTCGAACTCGTCGTTGAGCTGGGTTGGGCAGGCGCCTCCATCGTTTTCGCCGGCTTGCTCTGTTGGCTCGCCGCCCTCGCGCGGCGCTGCTGGCGCGATCCCGCTGCCCTCATGCTCGCCACAGGCCCCGCTCTCCTCCTCGTCGCGGCCGCATGGGAATTTCACTTCCGCCTCCCCGCCCCGCTGCTCTGGACCGGCGTGCTCATGGTCCTTGCCCTCCGCCTCCCGGCAAGGCGCGTAGCCACGTAGCGAATCCTCCCCCGCAGATTCGATGGGGTGCCGCATGGAAAAAAGATAGGGTTGCCCCTTTGCGGTGAACCGTGGAAAACCCCGTTCATGAAAGTTGTGCTGATCGGTGCCGGTGATGTGGGCAGTTGCCTTGCGCAGGTCCTCAGTGACATCGGGCACAACGTCACGGTGGTGGAGAGCGACCCGCGGCAGTGCGCGCGCCTCGACGAAGAACTGGACGTGCGCGTGGTGCGCGGCAACGGCGGGAGCGCGTCGGTCCTCGCCCGCGCCGGCGCGGGTGAGGCGCACTTCGTTCTGCCCATGACGAGCGATGACAACACCAACCTCATTGCCTCGTCCCTTGCCAAGGCGATGGGGGCCAAAGCGGTCATGACGCGCATTCATGACCAGACCTACGTGGACACCTCCGTCGTCAACTACCAACTCCACTTCGGCATCGACTACCTCATCAATCCGGAAGCGCTATGTGCCCTCGAATTGGCGAAGTCGATCCGCAACCCCGCGCGCGTTGCGGTGGAAAACTTTGCCCGCGGCCAAGTGGAGGCCCAACGTATTCTGGTCTCCAAGGAATGCCGCCTCACGGGAAAACCGCTCGCCGAGCTGAGCCTGCACCCGGAGGTGCGCATCGGCTACATCCAGCACGGGGATGAGCAGGACATCCCGCACGGCAAAACGATTATTGAGGCGGGCGATACCGTCACCGTCTTCGGTCCGCCCGAGGAACTCCTTAAATTCCGCGCCAAACTCGACCCGGAGTCCGTCGAAAAGCAAACGCGCATTGTCATCGTGGGCGGAGGCGAGATCACCTTCGCTCTCCTGCGCTTGCTCCACCAAACGCGTTTCAAAGTGCGCGTCATCGAGAGCGACGCCGCCCGCTGCGACGAACTGGCGGAGAAATTCGGCTTCGTCACCGTCATCCACGGCGACGGCACCTCCCTGCGCCTCCTCGAGGAAGAGCAGGTCGAAGGGGCCGATTTCTTCGTGACGACGACGAAGGAGGACGAGCGCAACATCATGGCGGGCATCCAAGCGGCGAAGATGGGGGTCAAGCACGTCCAAGCCGTTCTCAACAAGCCCGACTACGAGGAAATGCTGCACCAGATGAAAAGCGCCCTCGGCCTGGAGACAATCGTCGCCCCCCGTGTCGTCACGACCAATGAGGTTCTGCGTTACATTTCCCAGGATCCGTATATCGAGCTGTTCCGTTTTTCCGCGCAAAAGGCGCGCATCATTGAAATCACGGTGACGGACGATGCCCCCGCCGCAGGTAAAACCATAATCGAAATCGGCCTCCCGCGCCACTCGATTGCGGTTGCGTTATTCCATAAGTATCACATTAAGGTACCGGGAGCGGAAGATCGGATTCTCGGAGGCGACCGGGTGGTTTTCATCACCCGGGCGGAGAACATCAAAGACCTCCTTCGCCTCCTGCGAAACGAATGACTGCTGCAAATCACTAACCACAAAAAAAGAAAGGTCTGCATTATGACAATGG
>SKLD01000390.1 GCA_007123395.1 Opitutales bacterium | reverse complement strand
CGCAAGATCGGCACCTCGCTGCACTTCATACCCATTCACCTCCATCCGTATTACCGTGATAAATACGGTTTCCGACCGGACGATTTTCCTGTCGCCTACAGTAGTTTCCTCCGCATCGTCAGCCTGCCCCTCTATCCGGGGTTGTCGGACGAGGATGTGGAGGATGTCATCGACGCGGTGCTCGAGACGGTGGCGCGCCACCGCGGAAAAGACCGGAGCGTGGCGGAGGCGCCAATCTCCGCCACCGAACCTGCGGAAATGAAGGCACCGGAGGGCGGGGAATCGGTCGACAACGGTGCGGGCGCGTCCATGAGCGGCCAACGGTTCCGCATTTACCTTTCGCCCCCGCACATCACGGGACGGGAGGCCGCCGCCCTCGCGGAAGTTGTCCGCAGCCATTGGATCGCACCGGTCGGGCCGAAGCTGGCCGAGTTTGAGCGCAAGGTGGCGCGGCGCGTCGGCGTGGCGCGGGCCTGCGGTGTGGTCTCGGGAACGGCGGCGCTGCATCTTTCCCTGCGCGCCCTTGGCGTGGGACCAGGGGACCGTGTCCTCTGCCCGACCTTTTCCTTCGTCGCGGCAGCCAACCCCATCCTCTACCTCGGGGCCGAACCCGTCTTTATCGACTCAGAGCCGACGACATGGAACATGGACCCGGAACTCGTCGCAGAGCACCTCGCGGCGGCGGCGAAATCCGGAAAACTGCCCAAGGCCGCGGTTGTCACGGATATATACGGGCAGTGCGCGGATTTCGACCGCCTGCGTGCGGCCTGCGCCCCGTATGGAATCCCGATTCTCGAAGATGCCGCAGAGGCCCTCGGCGCAACCTATAAAGGCCGCAGCGCCGGAGCCCTCGGCGACCTTGCCGCACTCTCCTTCAACGGGAACAAGATTATCACGACCTCCGGGGGTGGAATGGTCGTGAGTGAGCGCTCCGAATGGATTGAGAAGGTGCATTTCTGGGCTTCGCAGGCAAAGGAACCGGGCCTCCAGTACATCCACGCGGAACTGGGCTATAACTATCGTCTCAGTAATGTGCTCGCCGCGCTCGGGCTTACACAGTTGGAATCGCTCGACGCCTTTGTCGGCCTGAAGCGCCGGATTTTTGAGCGCTATGTCGAGGCCTTCGCCGATCTTCCGGGCATTTCTTGGATGCCGGAACCCGAGGGGTGGGTGTCGACCCGATGGCTAAGCTGCATGCTGATCGACGCGAGCGTGACCGGTGTCTCCGCGTTCGCTCTCTGTGAACACCTGCACAGCTTCCGGATTGAGACGCGACCGCTCTGGAAGCCTCTCCATGAGCAACCGCTCTACCGCGATGCCGCGCACCACACGACCGGCTTCGCGCGCTCGTTGGCCGAGAGCGGTCTTGCCCTCCCGAGTGGTTCCAACCTCAGCCGAGCGGACCAAGACAAGGTCATCGACGCCATGCGCGGGCGGTTGTCCCACGCCCGTTGATTTTGATCGCAGTGCGCTTGCGCGATGCGCCAAACCGGGGCACCCAAAATGACCTCCGTGCCTCCCTCCGGGGCTTAGACCCACCGGGGCGTAGACCGTGCGCTCCGTGGTTCAAAACTGCGGCGGAGAGGCTCTTCCTGCGGCGGTTCCTGCGATCGCGTATGCGCTCCTCCCTCAATAATCAGCAAACGGGTTAAAGCCCGATTGATTGATGATTGCGGATTGTTGATTGTTGATTTTTGATGTGGCGGTCTTTGCGGAGGTCGCCATTTTTGTTTTCCGGAGTTCCCGAACCGTAGCCGAAACCGTGAGGTTTTGGAAGGGGTAGGAGAGACTCGAAATTGCCCGGTCGTTTCCTCCAAAGGCTGACGCCTTCGGCTACGGAGCCACCGGTCTTTTCTTCTGGAGAACCACGCTCCGTCATGTCCGCGCGAGCCCGCGCATTCGTTTTATTCGTGTGATTCGTAGTTCAAATAGGCCGAGCTTAAGCGTGCCTCCGTGGTTCAAAAGAGAATCCGATGCAATTCAACCACAGAGGGTGCTGAGGATCACAGGAGATTGGTTTTGACAAAGGAAACTTTGGTAAAGAAGGTTTGGAAAGATGGTGCTTTCCCCGAAAGAACGTCACGCCGAGAGTGAGATTCTCAAGGTGCTGGAGGCCTGTTCGAGCGACTTGCGCGGGCACCGGGTTCTCTTGTTTGGCTCGCGTGCGCGGGGAGAGGGGGGGGGCGGTTGTCGGATTTCGATTTGGGCGTCGATGGAGACGAGCCCTTGGATTTGACGGCTTTCTTCAAGGTGGAGGCGGGGCTCGAAGAAATGCCTACCCTCTACAAGGTGGATTGGGTGGATCTGCACCGGGCTCCGCGCGCGCTCAGGGAGCAGGCCCGGCAGGAAGGCAGGGTGATTTATGAAGCCTGAGCACATCCTGCCCGACTTTGAGCGGGCGCACATGCGCTTTTCCGAGGCGATGGCGCTGAGCCTCCCGATGATATCCACCGGGCCGGGTGTATCCAATATTTTGAGTTCACCTTTGATCTGGCGCGGAAGTCGATTCAGGCGGTTGCCTCCCATTACGGTCTGGAGCCGGTCAAGTCGCCCCGTGTCGCCTTTCGGACGGCTTTCCATCAGGGATGGATTGCGGAGCAGGATCCCTGGCTGGGCATGCTGGAGGCCCGCAACCGCATGTCCCATGTTTACAGTGCGGAAGAGGCACTCGGCGTCTACGAGGCCTTGCCCCGCTTCATTGAACCCTTGGAAGCCCTCCATCGGCAGCTCAAGCAATTGATGGAAAGCGCTTGAAAGCCAGGCATCCCGAATAACGGCACCCCAAGGTTCGGGTGATCGTATCCCCCGCTTGCCAACCGCCTCCGTTTCGCCATCATCCAGCGTTTTTCCATGCCCACCCCCGCTTCCACCACGCCGCCCCAGCCTGCGCGAGCGCTGCCGGAACGACCTCGCCGTCATCACCGGGATCGCCGATGAACTCCGCTCCATCGCCCGCCGCATCCAAAGGCGTGGAGCAGGTGTATTTCTTCTACGCAAACGCGAGTTTGCGGGTTTGACGGAGGACAGGCGGCAAGTGGCAGGCGGCAGGTGGTCGGATTACGGATTACGGATTGTGGATTACGGAAAGCGGCATGACGGTGAGAAGGTCTGGCAGGGGGCAGGAGGCAGGTGGCAGGAGTTAAAATTCTGAAAGGCTGAAACGCTGAAATGGTGACGGAGCGCGGAAGCGCGGAGATGGCGCGCCGCAGGCGTGCCCGAGCGTAGCGAGGGTGACTGAAGCAGGTGCCCTCTGGGCAGATGAGGGAACAAACGGGGATCTTCGGTGATTTACAGATCACTGTCGGAAATGGCTGACCTTTTCGTTTGCGGTTTTCAGCTTTTCAGTATTTCCGTTTTTCAGCTTTTTACCTGAGGGTCTGAGCCCCGGGCACCGCCTTCCGCGGACTATTTGAACCACCCGCTCCGCTGGAGAGCACGGAGGCACGGAGGATGGATTTCGGAGGGATGCAAGGCGGCGCGCTGGAGTCCCGCATTTATGCGGTCCCGGAGAATCGATTGCGGATTATGAATTATGAAGGATGGATTCATTCTTGGTGTGGTTGCTGGTCCGGGAGATAGTGGTTGTGTCAACGAATTGCCTCTCAATGAACCGATTTGATTGTATTGAAGTGCGGCGGGCGATCTTCCGGAGCCGGGGTTCGGGGCGGCGGGTTGCGTTCCTTTAACCTCACTGTCGTCCAGTCTTCCCGGCGGTGGAAGTTGGCGACGGGATGCGTCGCGCTTGCCGAAAGAACCGGCTCGCGGCCGGGCGTCGCATCGTAGCGGGCGAAATTCACGAGCAATTGACGGCCCGCCCGGAAGCGTTCCAAGCCGAGCACATCCGGAGGAATCCTTGCCAGAACTTTCCAAGCGGACGGAAAGAGCCGCACGCTGCTTCGAAAGCCGACCGGCGAAACAAGCAAGGAATCGAATGACGCCGCATTCGTGGCTTGACCGCCTCCGGGCGCGCGATTCGGAAGGCGCAGGTGGAGACGCTTGTTGTTCGGTGCAACGTGTAGTTCCACATACTCATCCGCGCCCTTGCGCTGCAAAAAGATCTCGAAACTGTCGCCCGTCTGCCACAGTCGCTCGTTATCCTGCTTCGCATGATTGAAGATCGCATCATCGTGCAACTCCGCCTCGACAAGGAGACAATTTGGATTCCACGACAGCTTGACGCGGCCGGGACGGAATGCCTCCTGCCTCGTTCTTCGCCATGACTGGGCCAATTCAGCTGTCATGACAGCGGCGCAGGTTTCATGTGGTTGTTCCACCTCGGATTGACTCATGGTTTCTCTTCTTGATGGCGTTGAAGAATTTTCGCCGTGTGAATCGCCGCGGAATGGTTGAAAGGCATCATTTTCTATTGACTCTGAGTCTTCGCCGCATTTGTGTGATAAGTCAAGAGTTTAGGCAATTCCGATTAGGGCGGCCGACTCGTGCTCACTTTCAATCCTTCTGACCATGAATCGACGTGACTTTCTGAAACGAGGCGCAATGGCCGGCACGGCACTGGGCGCGCTCCCCGCGTTTGCGGGGGGCAGCATGCCGGAAACGCCACCGCTTGCCCGTCCGGTCCGGCGCAACGACAGACCGAATATCCTGTTCGTTTTCACGGACCAGTGGCGCTATGACATTTTCGGATACGCCGGCAACAAGCAGGTGCGTACGCCGTATTTGGACCGCCTTGCCCGGCAATCGATGAACTTCCGCCGCGCCTATTGTCCCAGCCCTGCTTGCGGTCCGTCGCGGGCGAGTCTTTTCACCGGGGTGTATCCGGCGGAGCACGGGCACATGCGCAATGTCCATGCGCATGACCCCTCCCTGCCGCTTTTCACCGACAAGCTGCGCGGGATGGATTACCACACGGGTTTGGTCGGCAAGCTGCATTTGCATCCGATTGAGGCGAGCCATGGATTCGATTGGAAGCTTCTTTGCGACGCCCACTACGACACCTACTCCGAAAAGGAGGGGAAGTACAACGATTACTTTGACGCTCTCGCGAAGATGCGGCCCGCAAAGAGCCGAGAGGCGTGGGTCGAAGCCGGGGGCCGGACGGAGGCCATGGGCCCCGCCGCCCATGAATTCTGGCTGGGCGAACGCTGGGTAGACGAGGCAGCGCATCACACCAACTGGACAGCGGACGAAGCCATTCGCTTTCTGCAACGGGACGACGGCTCACGCCCGTGGTTCCTGAATGTGTCCTTTTTCGGGCCGCACCATCCCTATACAACGGATTTTCCTTGGGCGGACTTCTACCCGCCGTCGGAGATGGAACTTCCGCCCACGCTCAACATGGAGAAGAAAACGCCCGTTTTCGAGGCGCTGAAGCGGCGGATTCACTCGCAGATGGCGGCATGGGACAAGAATCTTTGGCCAAAGATGATCGCGCAATACTACGGGTATTGCTCGCAGATCGACCTCGCCGTCGGGCGCATTCTCACCGCGCTGGCACAGCGCGGGGACGCAGAGAATACATGGGTCATTTTCACGGCGGACCACGGTGACCACCTCGGCAACTGGGGACTGCTCGGCAAAGCGGATCCCTACGAGACCTCCATCCGCGTGCCGCTTCTCATTTGCCCGCCGGGCGGGCTTGCGGGCGGAGGCATTCACGACGGCGTGGTCAATATGATGGACCTGAACGGGACGATCCTCGACATGGCGGGCAGCACAAAGGCACCGCGTAGTCTGCTCCCCGTCGTCGAAGGCGGCGCGGGTCCGGACGGAACTTTCGTCTTCCAAGGCTGGGCGCCGGACAATTACCACGCCACCTATGTTGAGCGGGAGCGCAAGTTGATTGCGACCAACCGCCCGGACGGACGCCGCTTGTATGAAGCGTATGCCATCGCGGACGATCCTTGGGAGAAGGATGACCTCTGGCCCGAGGGACAGACGGATGCCGCTTGGCGGCG
Source organism: Opitutales bacterium (assembly GCA_007123395.1). Taxonomy (GTDB): domain Bacteria; phylum Verrucomicrobiota; class Verrucomicrobiia; order Opitutales; family Oceanipulchritudinaceae; genus SLLG01. Next base: position 1,238 of record SKLD01000390.1, on the reverse strand, counting down.
GATGCGTTCCACGCTGGACGAGTGGTGCCGCGAGCAGGAGACCGCCATGGCGCGGCACTGAGTTCGCGAGTCGGGGTTTCGCCGGTGCGGCCGCCGGCACAGGAATTTCCGGGCATGAAAAAGCCGGTCTCCCGAAGGAGACCGGCTTTCCTGTTAACCCTTTTGATACCCCTCTAACCTTCTGCAAATCGATTCCTTACAAGGGGATTATAAGGCGGCGGCGCTTTCAGCGTTGTGCCCGCCGTTTACGGTAAACGACGAATGCCAGCGCGAGCATCCCGAAGAGAGCGGCATAAAAGCGCGGCTCGGGAATGGGCAGGACGTCCGCAGCGGACGTTCCGATGCGAAGCTCGTCGAAGAATCCGACTTGGTCGACGCCCGCACCCTTGTTGAAGATGAACTGGCTGATGTCGTTGAGTTGCAGCCCGCTCAGCGTGAGGGACGCCGCCGCACCCGCGGTGAGATCCTCAAGGTTGTTTGGATTGGCCCACAGCGTGACACCGGCGTCCGCGCTGCCGGAGCCCACGTTGGTGATTTGCATGAGATAAAGCTGGGCGTCGTCGCCCGGCGCCCAGTCCGTGTCGTAGTTGAGGATGCCCATGTTCCCGGACGTTTCGCCACCCGCTTGGAGACGGAAACGGCCCGTGTTGCTGGCGTTCTGCACATTCACTTGCACGGCTCCGCCCGCGTCGGCGAACTGGATCTGCCAGTTCCAACTGCCGTTTTGCGTGCGGATGTTGAGGAAACTCACCCAGACCTCGCCGCTGAAGGCGCTGTCGAAGCTCCGGCTCAGCTCACCGCCGCCCGCTCCTCCGGGATGGAGTTCGAGGCTCCCCGGCGTCGTGATGAGGCTGTTGCCGACACTGTCGGTGTAGCCCAGCGAAACGGATGAGCCTTGGTAGCGCAGAGCGTTGTTTTCGTTGCTCAGGTTGACGGCCCAGTTGCCGGTCCATCCGCTGCCGCCGCCGAGGGCGTTGATTGTTTCATTGGCGGTGTAGTCATTGACGGAGAACCCGTCGTAGACGCTGCTTTGTCCGTGGAGGAGGCCCCCCGCGACGGCGAGGGCGAGTAGTGTTGTTAGCTTTGTTTTCATGTGTTTATCTTTCTGGAGTTGGTTGTTAACGTGAGAGTCGGCGAAAGCGTCTGTAGCCCGCAAAAAACAGTGCAAAGGCACCGAAGAGCAGAGCGTAGACTCGAGGCTCGGGAATGGGCAGGACGTCGGCGGAGGACGTGCCAAT
>SKLD01000506.1 GCA_007123395.1 Opitutales bacterium | reverse complement strand
GTGCGGCGCTTCCGTGTGCTTTACGGGGAGGAGAAGTGTCCGTATCTCAACCTGGACGCGCGGCGGGCGGCTTGGTTGCTGGACTCGGAGTTGACCGACGCGGCGGAGCTGCGGGAGCACTTGAAGAGCCGCATGGGCAATCTGGCGGGCTTCATGAAGACGCTGAAGCAGCGCTACAGCGTGTGGTACAACGGGGAGCGGGGGCGCGTGGGGACTTTGTGGGCGGAGCGCTACAAGAGCTGCGTTGTGCAGGACAGTCCGCAGGTGCTGCGTGTGGTGGGTGCGTATATCGAGCTGAACCCGGTGCGCGCGGGCTTGGCGGAGCGTGCGGAGGCTTACCGCTGGAGCGGGTATGGGGCGGCGGCGGGCGGAGAAGCGCCGGCTTCGCTGCGTGCGTGGGCGCGGGCGGGGATTGTGGGGATGCTGGGAACGGAGAGGGGAGATAAAGACGAAGAGGGTGAGGAGGCGCGGAGGTTTATTGAATCCTACGGTTTGTTGCTGCGGGTGAAGGACGACACTGGGCACGTACGCGACAGTAAGGAGACAAAGGATCCGGCGAATTGCACGTTACTCACGCGGATGCCAGGCCTCCTGCGCGGCGCGGCGGTCGGCGCGCGCGAGTTTGTCGAGAAATGGTCCCGCCGCCTCGGACGCAAGCGATCGATGCCTCCAGTTCCATGCACCCAAGGTCCGGTTGACCAAGATCTGTTTTCCGCACAGCGCGCGCGCCCGCGGACCAAAATGGCGGACACCGCACACGCGTAATCTCCTCCGGTCACTCTACGGCTTGCGCGAGGGGCAGAAATGAGGCAGGCTTTGAAACATGTCCGACAGTATGTACGAATCCTCTCCGCTGCTCGCCCAGTATTTGCTTTTCCACTACGGTCCTGACAGTCTCGCGATGCCATGGGATTTCGGTCCGCGGGAAGCTCTCGGGTTTCCCGTGCGATGCGTGACGGAGTGCGTCGATGCAGCCTCGCTGGGCGAGAACGCGCGGGCACTTGACGCGGGGTGTGCAGTGGGTCGTTCAACGCTGGAACTGAGCCGGTTCTGCCGTGAGGCGGTGGGCATCGATTACTCGCACACTTTCATTGTGGCGGCCTCGACACTGTGTCGGGACGGCGAACTGCACTTTGAAGCACCGGAGTATGGCATGGTGACAACTCCCGCCATCGCGCGCTTGCCGGACGGTATCGATCTGTCGCGTGTGCGTTTCCGCAGGGAAGATGCCGAGTGTCTGCCCGAGGATTTGGGCACCTTTGATGTCGTGCTAGCCGCCAATCTACTCTGCCGCCTTCCCCACCCTGACCGCTTCCTTGCCCGCTTGCCCTCGCTCCTTCGCCCCGGTGGACAGCTTGTGATCACAACCCCGCACACGTGGTCGGAGGAGTTTACGGCGCCGTCGTTCTGGATTGGGGGCACAAATGAATCCGGCGCGCCGCTCGATGCGCTGAACCAGCGGTTGCACCCGGATTTCGATCTGGTGGAAACGAAAGACCTGCCCTTCTGCATTCGTGAGCACGCGCGGAAGTTCCAGTGGTCGGTGGCGCAGGCGTCGGTCTGGCGGAGGCGTGCCGCACCCGCGCAATGACGAAGAAAGGCAAACCGCAGTCCTATTCCCTCCGGCGTCCGCTTTCCTGGGCCGCCGGTCTCGCGGCGTTGTGGGCCTTTTCGGCATGGATCGCACTGGAGGGATTTCGCGTCGCCGCGCTTTGGCCGCCCGTTCTCGCCCTGATATGCATAATACTCACACGCCGGGTGCTCGTAAGCTTGTTTCTCGGGGCACTCGGCGGAGCACTGATGATTGAAGAGGGGCGGTTGGGCGAAGCGCTGTGGTCGCTGCCGTTCCGCTACCTCCTGCCCGCAATGGAAAGTCCGTGGAGGTGGGGGGCGCTGGTTTTCACCCTCGCTCTCGGCGGGTTCGCGGCACTGCTGGAGGCCGGAGGCGGTCTGCGCGGCCTCTTTGAACGCTTCATGAAGGGCAGGGAGAACGCCCGCAAGCGACTGCAATTCTCGGCCATGGGCTTGGGCCTCGTCTGTTTTTTCGACGGTCTGGCAAACAGCATTCTTGTTGGCCGCGTGAGCCGGAGCCTCGCCGACGCCTGCCGTGTATCGCGGGCAAAGCTCGCTTACATTGTGGACTCAACGAGTTCCGCAGTAGCCTGCATCGCGTTTATCAGCACATGGATTGCGACGCAGCTTTCGCTCATTCAGGAGGGGCTGCAAGCCGTCGGCGAGACCGACCGCTTCCATCCCTACGCAGTCTTTTTCGCTTCGATTCCGTTGAATTTCTACGTGATCTTCACACTTGTCCTACTCGGCCTAAGCATCGCCATGGATTGGAATCCCGGCCCGATGCGGCGATTCGAGGAGAGAGCGCAACGCGCCACGACTCCGCCGGACAACGGGAAGCCGATCCTAAATGCCGCCGTCGCACCGCTGCGGACGGCGGTCATCCCCCTCGGCGTCCTCGTCGGGGGCATCATGCTGCTCTTTTATCTGCGCGAAGCACGCCCGCTATGGCCGGTCACGGCGGAGAAAATTGCACTCTCCTTCAGTAGTAGCGACGGTCCTTACATCCTTCTGGCGGGGAGCGCCGCAGCCATTATCGCAGCCGTGGCCCTGTATCCGCGCGGCCGCAGTGCGCCGCCAGCCCTGCCTGCTTTCATCGGTGGCGCGCGCAGTCTCGTGCTGCCGCTCACCGTCCTTCTTTTCGCGTGGATGCTCGCCGGCGTCATCGCGGAGACCGGTGCGGCGCGGGTGCTCGGCGACCTTTTGGGGGACAACCTTAGTCCAGGCCTGCTCCCGCTGGCGGTGTTTCTGCTCGGCGCATTGGTTTCCTTCACGACCGGCACAAGCTGGGGCACGATGGGTCTTTTAATGCCGTTGGCCGTGCCGCAGGTGTTTCTCCTCGGGGATCCGGGCGATCATGCGTTTCTCCTCTCCGCGGTTGTCGCGGCAGTGTTCAGCGGGGCTGTTTTCGGAGACCATTGCAGCCCCTTCAGCGACACCACGCTGGTCGCCTCGGCGACCTGCGGCCTGCGCCCGATTGACCATGTGCGCACGCAGTTGCCCTATGCGGTCACAGCGGCGCTGGCGGCGGCGGTTTTCGGGTTCCTGCCAACCGGAACGGGGTTTCTGCCGACCTACGGTGCGCTCCTGCTCGGCGGCGCGGCGCTGGTGGCAATTGTCACCTTCTCGACGATACGCGCGCGGCGTTGAGACGGGCAAGAATCCGTTCGCCGCTCACTGAGGGCGGCTGGCGGCGGCACTGTTCACTCGAGGTGCGGCGTGTATTCGGGAACGAGCCGCTGGATGATTTCCTTGATTTCGTTGTTTTCGCCCCGGTCGAGGACCCCGCGCAGCGTACCGAACGTATTGTCGCACCAGCCGCACCCCTCCGAGTTCGCGACCAAACGACGGATCCGCGGATGGTCCGTGGTCTCCAGTTCCTCCGAGAAATGCTGCAATTCCTCGAAAAGCTTCTCACCCGGCTTCAGTCCGGTGAACTCGATTTCAATATCCTCGTCCGGGCGCAAACCGGAGAGAAGAATCATCTGCCGGGCAAGATCGACGATCTTCACCTGCTGCCCCATATCGAGTACGAAAATCTCCCCGCCGGCCCCCTGCGACGACGCCTGAAGAACGAGTCCCACGGCCTCGGGGATGGTCATAAAGTAGCGCGTAACATCGGGGTGGGTCACTGTCACCGGCCCGCCGTCGGCAATCTGCCGCCGGAAAATCGGGACAACGCTACCGGAGGAACCAAGGACATTACCGAAACGCACCGCACAGAACTTCGTCTTGTTGTCGGCGCGACGCTGGCGCCCGATGAGGAGGAGTTCGGCGAGACGTTTGGACGCGCCCATCACACTCGTCGGATTGATAGCTTTGTCCGTCGAAATGAAGACAAACTTGTTCACACCGTGCTTGATGGCGGCGTCGGCGAGGTTGAGCGTGCCGAGGACATTGTTCTTCACCGCTTCCCCGGGCTGCCGCTCCATCAGATAGACGTGCTTGTGGGCGGCCGCGTGAAAGACAAGCGCGGGCTTATAGCGCTCCAAGACTTCATCGATCCGCGACTCGTCGAGAATGTCCGCGACCACCGCGCTGGCCGGTGAACCGGCGTGCGCGCGCAGCATTTCTTGCTCGATCTGAAACAGCGCCCCCTCCGACTGTTCCAGCATGATGAGGCGGCGCGGGTTGTGACCCATCACCTGGCGGCAGAGTTCTCCGCCGATACTGCCGCCCGCGCCGGTCACGAGAACCACCCGGTTCTCGATCATCGACCGGATGGACGCGCCGTCGAGGTTGACGGGCTCGCGCCCGAGCAAGTCTTCGACGTCCACCGGCCGCAGCCGTGAAACCTTTACCTTGCCCGATGCGATGTCATGCAGCGAAGGCACGATCTCGACCCGCCGACCCGCCGCGCTCATCAACTCGATGACTTCGCGCGTGCGCCTGGCCGAAGCCGAGGGCATGGCAATGACAACGTGCGAAAAAGTCACCTTCTTCGCGACGCGCTGAAGATCCTCCGCCGGGCCGGCCACCGGAATGCCGTGAATGATCTTACCGTGTTTGCGCGGGTCATCGTCGAAGAATACCACGGGACGGAAACCGCGCGCCGGTTGCGCAAGGAGTTCCCGCGCAAGCGCCGCACCAACGTCACCCGCGCCGACAATCGCCAGCCGCAGCAAACCCCGGCTGCGGCCCGAAGGGCGCGACCGATAGCGCTCGTGATACACCCGCAGCCCCACACGGAAGCAAGCGAGAAAGGTCACCGCTAAAACAAAATCGATGAGCACGACGCCCCGTGGAAAGACAACCTCCTGGGTTTCCACCGTCACCACTTGGAACATCGAGAAAAACAAAGCCGCCGCCGCCATTGCCATCCCCAGCCTTAAAAGGTCCGGCAGGCTGAAATAGGAAAGAAGCGTCCCGAACTGCCGCGCGACAATCAGCAGAAGCAACTGCACCAAAACAACAGGCACAAGCAACACGAGGCGGGCTATCCCCATTCTTTCCGGAACCGCGAAGTCGAACCGGAGTTCGAAAGCGAGCCAAAGGGCGGCGGCAAGCAGGGCGGCGTAGATTGCTCCGAGCAGCACAAAGCGCCCGCCTTTGCCGAGGTTGAGAATGATGCTTTTCATCGTCGCGAAATGCGGTTTCGACGGCGCCTGCACGGCGCGGCAGAGACGGCTACGAAGCTGGGCGCGGATGGTTTCATGGGGTCAGTGGAAGCGGTGAAGGCAATTCTCCTGATCAAAACCCGCACACTAGCTCTCTCCCGAAGGAGAACGAAAGCAAAAAGAAAGCTCGTGCGCGAAACGCCAAACATCCGCGCCGGGCGATTTCCGGCACGAAAGATTTTGACGACCGTCCCGTGCTCCCTCCTCATCCCACAATCGAGCCTCCGGCAACGGCTGAGAACGCGGGCGTCCCTCCCTCCGGGAAACGCCTGCGACGGCCCCGGACAAACATTAGCCTTATTAATGTTGCCAAAGCGGAGCGTTCAAATGAATTAATGCGGTTTACCATTAACACAAAATAAAGAACATCATGCCGATCGCCACACCGAAACAATTCGCGGCGATGCTCGACGCCGCCCAGAAAGGCAATTACGCCTACCCGGCCGTAAACGTCACGAGCATCACGACGATCAACGCTGCCCTGAAGGCCTTCGCCGACGCCAAGTCCGACGGGATCATCCAGTTCTCCACCGGGGGTGGGCAGTTCGCCTCGGGGCTGAACGTCAAGGATGCCGCCTACGGGGCCATCGTCCTCGCCGAAGCCGCCCACCGGCTCGCCGAAAAGCACGACGTCCTCATCGGGCTGCACACCGACCACTGCCAGCCCAAGGTCGCCGACAGCTTCCTCAAACCGCTCATCGCCGCCACCGCGGAGCGCCGCGCCAAAGGCCTCAACAACCTCTTCCAAGCGCACATGCTCGACGCTTCGGACCTCCCGCTCGAAGAGAACATGGCGCTTTCCCAAGAATACCTGAAACTCTGCGCCGAAAACGAGATCATCCTCGAAGTCGAGGCCGGTGTCGTCGGCGGCGAAGAAGACGGCGCAGCCGGCGGTGAAGACACCCCGCAGGAAAAGCTCTACACCACCCCCGAAGAAATGGTCGCCGTCTACGAGGCACTCAACGGTATCGGTCGCTACATGTTCGCCGCCACCTTCGGTAACGTCCACGGCTCGTATAAGCCGGGGGCCGTCAAACTGCGCCCGGACATCCTTAAAAAGGGTCAGGACGCCGTCATCGCCAAGCACGGCAAGGAAGCGTGGTTCGACCTCGTTTTCCACGGCGGCTCGGGCACCTCCCTCGAAGAAATTCGCGAGACCCTCGACTACGGGGTGGTCAAAATGAACATCGACACCGACACCCAATACGCCTTCACCCGCCCGATCGTCGACCACATCATGAAAAACTACGACGGCGTGCTCAAAATCGAGGACGAAGTCGGCAACAAGAAGGTCTACGACCCGCGGTCCTACCTCAAGAAGGCCGAAGAATCCATGGCCGCGCGTCTCGTCCAAGCCGCCGAAGATCTGCGCAGCAACGGCAAGACGATCTTTGGTCAAGTCTGAGCGTCGGCAAACTGACGACACTTCTTTCCACAAAGGCGGAGGGCACGGGCTCTCCGCCTTTTTCGTGCCGCTTCAAAAAACGGAATCGGCGGGGAAGGCGAAATACACAAAGGCGGCGAGCAACACCAAATAGACGGAAAACCAGAACAGACGGCGCTGCTTGAGGAACCCGATTAGCCAGATGATGCTCACCCAGGAAGCCGCGAAGGACACCACAAAACTCACAATCAAGCCGGAAACCCCGAGGGCGAGCAACTCCCCGCCCGTGACATCGCGCAACGCGAGGACCGACGAACCCGCCAGCACCGGAATCGCCAGCAAAAACGAAAACCGCACCGCCGTGTCGCGGTTCAAACCTAAGGCCAAGCCCCCGATCAGCGTCGCCCCCGAGCGGGAAATCCCCGGCAAAACCGCCACCGTCTGCGCAAGACCGACAAGCACCGCGTCAAGCCCCGTCACCTGCCCAATCTCCCGCCCGCCCACGCGTTGAATGCGCTCCACCAGCAAGAGCGCCACCGCCGTGCAAAAAAGCGCGCCCGCCACCACCGGGGGCGATTTCAACGAATCCCCCATCATCTTCATCAGCAGAAGG
>SKLD01000508.1 GCA_007123395.1 Opitutales bacterium | reverse complement strand
CTCGCGCAGGTAAGGGAGCCGCCGAGGGCGGTCGCAAGGCTGCGGGAAATGGCGAGACCAAGGCCGGTCCCGGGCTCGGACGCGGGGGCCGGGTCGCCTTGTTGGAAGGGCTCGAAAATGGCGGAGAGCTTTTCTTCGGAGATGCCCGATCCCGTATCAACCACATCGATACGGAACCGGCTGTCGCCTTCCGCCGTCGTCTCCACGCGCACCTCGCCGTGTCGGGTGAACTTGAAGGCGTTGCCAAGGAGGTTGAAGAGAATCTGTTCAACGCGGCGGCCGTCGAGAAGGACCCGGTCGGGGAAGCCGGGTGAAAAGGTGAAGGCAAGGCGAAGACCTTTGTGATCCGCTTTCGGGCGGAAGGACTCGACGAGCGCCCCGACAAGCGCGCGGAGGTCGGTTGGCTCGGGCCGGATGGCGATCTTTCCGGCTTCCACCTTGGAGAGGTCGAGGACCTCGTTGATGAGGTGGAGAAGGTGGGCGCCGCTGGAGCGGAGAACCCCGATGCGCCGGAGGTTCTCTTCGCCGACCGTGGGGTCGCGCCCGAGGATCTGCGCGTAGCCCATGATGGCGTTGAGGGGCGTGCGCAGCTCGTGGCTCATGTTTGCGAGAAAGCGGCTCTTCGCGCGGTTGGCACGGTCGGCCGCGTCGCGTGCCTCGCGGAGGCGGACTTCGTTTTCGCGCAATGCGGCCGTGCGCTCTGCCACAATGGACTCGAGGCGACGGTGCTCGCGGCGCGCGGCGCCGAGACGCCAGCGCACGCCTCCCCAGAGGAGGAGGCCGAAGGCGGCAAGGTATGCGGTGTAGGCGGGCGCGGTGAGGTGCCATGGCGGGGTGATGGAGAAGGCGGCGACTGCCGGGGCGGTCGACTTTGCGAGATCGGTGCGGGCCTCGACGAGAAAGCGATAACGCCCGGCCGGGAGGTTGGTGAACTCACGCTCGGCAGCACCTGACCAATCCGTCCAATCGCTCTCGTAGCCTTCGAGGCGGGAACGGTAGGTCACGGTCACCCCCGGCGTGTGCAGAGGCGCGGCGAACTCGAAGCGGAGCGCCTGCCGGGAGTGGGCGTGTTCCCACGGAGTCGGAGCGTCGGCACCGCCGAAGAGCGTGGCGTGGGCGGCGTGGGTCACCCGCCGGATGGAGACTTCCGGGACTTGGGGAGGCACTCCCAGCGGGGCGCGGTCGATCTCCCAGCGCAGCAGTCCGGTAAACCCGCCCACCCAGAGGATTTCCGCGCCGGATGCATCCTGTTCGCTGTAGAGGTACCTCACGCCGCCAATCGGGTCGAAGAGTGCGGGCGGTATCCACTGCCACTCGGGATCCCGTCCTGCGTCCGCATCGCCCGGAAGCTGCTGTCCGAAATACGTATTGAAATCATCGCTGCCGCCGGCCGTCGGGTAGACCGTCCCGCGGAGGATACCCTCATCGTTGCGCACAGACGCATCCCATGCCCATCCGGGAAGCGGTGCGGTTGGCGCATCGGCGGAAAGCGGGGAGAAGGTATCCGTGGCGGCATCCCGCACAAAGACACCGTCCGGCGATGTTACGATGAGCGTGTCCCCGCGCAGCCGCAGGGAGAGATGCCGCTGCGCGGGAAGTCCCTGATCCGCACCGACGCGTTCTACGCGGGCTTCCGTCGGCCATGCCGCGCCCCGGCCTTCGCCTGTCACGCGCACCAATCCGGAGAACGCTGTCCCCAACCAGAGGGCACCGTCGGGGGTCTCGATCATGGACTCCACATAGTCCTCGTCCAAGGCCGCCACCGTCGGGGTGGCCTTCCAGATGCCGTCTTCGCGAAAGAGCGATCCCAGCCCGATGCGGCCGCCGATGAAGATGCGGTCGGGGTCGCGGCGCGAGGGCACAACGGCGCGGATGAGGCCGAAGTCATCCCACACCGTCGTCCAGGATTGCCCGTCGAAATGCACCACCCGCCCCTCCACGGCGGCGAAGAGTTCATCGTCGTGTTCGACGAGTTTGTACATTTCCCCGGAAGCCTCGGGAATGCGCTCCCACCGGGGGATCGCCGGCGAAGCGACGCTCCGCAGGCGGAACAGCCCAGACGTGGAGGCGAGATAGACGCTGTCCCGATGCCGCCGAATCGTTGTCACGGTCACGCCGGGAAGGTTTGTGCGGATGTCGTGGTGGGTGAGAATGCCCGAGGTGTCGACACGCACCACGCCGCTGTTGAGGCTGCACCACAGGCCGCCCTCGCGGTCCTCGGCGAGGTAGTTGATGCCGCTCATCGGCAGGTCGGAATCTTCGTCGAAGAGGAAATCAAACCGTCCGTCCTTCGTGAGAACAGCCACGCCGCCATGATAGGTTCCGAGGGCGAGGCGCCCGTCCCTCAGGCGTATGCCGCGATTGATAAATCGTTCTTTTAAATAGACGTCCGCCTCCGTCGGAACCCGGGCGGGTTCGTTGCCCCGCAGGTGCCAGAGGCCGTCCTTCATTGTCACGACGAGGAGCCCGTTCTCCGTATCGTCAAGAATCATGCGGGGGCCGGGCTCGCGAACGAGCGGTGCATCGCTCACCGCGTGCAACTCCTCGCCCTTCAGGCGGAAAAGCCCTTGCCCCAAATTTTGCACATAGATCGTGGACCCGCTCCAGAATCCGTAGATCATGCGGTCCGTTTCGAAGTGCCAGACGCTCATCCCGCCCCCGTGCCAGCGCAGCATCATGCGCCGTGTGAAGAAGAAGAGGCCCCCCGGCGTGGCGAACATATCCCAGACCTCGCCCACGCCTTCCCGGTCGGCCTCGGGCAATTCCCCGAGAAGCGAGCGATACCGCCACGTCCCGCCCGCTTCCGCTTCGAGCAATCCGATGACGCCCACGCCGCAGACGGCGAGGGAACCGTCCGGCAATGCCGCAATCCCGTAGAGAAAGCCCGCGCCCGGCACGGGAATCCGCTCCCAGCGCTCGCCGTCGAAGGCCTGCACGGCCCCGTAGTTGGTGACGTAGACGACTCCCCGCGCGTCCTGTGCCACCTGGAAGGTCTGGGTGTGGCCGCGATAGTCGGTCGGAGGATAGTGGCGGAAGGGGGGCAGCCCGCGCTCGTGGAGCGTCTCGCGGGCAACCTCGCCGGTGTTCGCCGCCAGCAGGGGGCCTGCAAGCGAAGACCCCAAAACAAACAAACCCCGGATGACCGCGAACAAACGCATTCCTTACGGCATTCTCTTACTCGTTCCGCGGGGATGGCAAGCGATCTCGCTTTGGCTCCATAATTCGTACGGGGTTGATTAAAGGTGGAAGCGGCATCTTGCCGCTATCAAAGGCGGAAAGCGGCTGGAAGCCGCTTCCACTTCCCCCGCACATTTAATCACACCCGAATCTGATGGGAGCAGAGGGAAGCGCCTTCGCGTTCGCAGGTCTCCCTACTGCCGCTGGGCGCTGTAGTGGTGGAAGTAGATTTCGATGTCGTTGAGTTCATCCAGCTTCAACACCTGTGTGTTTTGCTGGACGAGGGGAATGACGAGGCGCCAGCCGGTGGCGGCGACGCTGCGCTCCTTGAACTCGTGGATCTTGCCCACGGTGGGGGGCTGGCGGGGGTCGTCGGAGAGCTGCATTTCCACCGCGTCGATGGTGAGGCCTTCGGTGAATTTCCAGCGCTGCTGGCCGGGTGTCGGATCGAAGAACCAATAGCGCGTGCTGTAGGAGGTCATTTCGTTGACCAGCCGGTCGGAGCGCTCGGGGTCGAATTGGCCGACGTTGAAATTGCGAATGAAACTGGTGCCGCCGTAGGTGAGCCGGCCGGCGAGCTGGGAGCGTCCGAGGGTGTGGTCGCCGGGGAGCCGGATTTGCAGGTAATCGATTTTGTTGAGAAAGCGACCGGGGCTCGCCACCGTGCCGTCGAGATTGAAGGTCGGGCCGACGAAAAAGAAGCCGCCGGGGATCTGGCGCACGGTGTTGAACTCAATGACGATTTCCTGGCCGCCCTGGACGGGCCGCACGCTGCGCGCAAGAATGGCGCGGAACATGCCGATGGCGTCGTGCGTTTCGCCGGTGACCGGGTCGATGTATTCAGCGGTCTGGCCTTCGTCGTCGAGCATTTTGAGGCCCATGAAATCCTCGCGCACGCTGAACCAGTCGAAGCGGTAGGTCTTGCCGCGATTAATGAGTGCGTCGAAGGCGTTCATCGCATTGAAAAAGGCCTCCAGCTCATCGGCATTACGGAGTTTGAAGAGTGTGCTGACCGACCATGTCCGCCCGTCGTGGGCGAAGCCGGAGAAGGGCGTGTTCCACTTGAATTCGAGGGCGCGGACCATGAAGAAGAGCCAGCGCTGGGCCTCCTCGAAGCCAAGGTTGGCCTCGATCATGCGCCAATCGGCGGCGAGGCGGTGGACGGGATCGGCGAAATAGCGCGCGGCAAGGCCGCTGTTGCGTTCGGCGATGCGGCTTTCCAGTTCGGAGATTTCGCGGTAGAGCGCGGCCAGGCGGGCGACTTCCTGTTGCATGAGGAGACGGGCTTCCGCCGAATCGACGACAAGGGTGTTCATGCCGAGGAGCAGCGTTTTGACACGGGCGCTGCTGTTGATGCCTTCGATCCTTGACTGCTCGGCGGCGGCGAGACGTTCCTTGCTGGCTTCGAGATGGGCGATGCCGGCTTCGCCGCCGGCCTGGGCGGCGGCGTTGAGCACTCCGGCGACGACTGCGCGCTTGAGGAGTTTTTCCGGGCTGAAGACACCGGCCAGCGCGTTGGCCGCCGCCTGCCCCGCTTTGATGGCGCCGATGGTCTCGGTGACACTGGCCTGTCTGTCGCCGTAGTCGATGTAGACCGCCGAAACGTCCACGGCCCGGTTGATCTCGATTTGCACCTCTTCGGCGAGGTTGTCGATCTCGGCCTTGTTGCGATCTATCTTCAGTTGGGCGAGGTTGATACTGCGGAATTGCTGATCCAGCTCGCTGCCGGGATTGGTGTTGGCGACATCGGAGTAATTCGGTTCGCCGGGGCGGGCGCCGACGATCTCAAAGAGCCGGGACTCGTAGGAGATGGTCGATTGCTCAAATTGCTCGAGGATCTGGCCCTCGTAACCGCGGAACTGATCGTAGGTGTCGCGGGCGGTTTGCAGGCGGTCACGGGCGCGGCGGAGGGAGGAGTCGAGGGTGTTGAGCGAGAGGCGTTCCCTGAACACATCGAAGGAGTCGAAGAAGTCGCTGCCGGGGCCGGTGAAGTTCTCGATCAACATGAGAAAATCCGGCGCGAAGCCGAGAAGGTTGGCCTCGCTGGCGATGATCTGACGCAGGTTCGCGAGCGATTCGAGGGCGCCGCTCCAGCCCGCGATGGCTTGCACGAGGCCCGACGGATCCTCCGGTCCCGGAAGCTCCGGGAAGATGCTTTGCAGCAAGCTGCCCTGCAGGTAAAGCAAGCGTTCGCTTTCGGCGATGAAGGTCTTGGCCTCGTCGCGATCACCGGGCGCGTTGCGCGCCACGAGCAGACGGGCGAGGTCGTGGGCGGCACGGCCGTGGTCGCGCAGGAGTTCGAAGAGGAGCACGAGGTCCTTGTAGCCGGAGAAGAGCATCGCTTCCCCGGTGACGGGGACGGCGCCGCCCTCACCATCGTCATAGGTGGCCGCCATAAGTCCGCGCTCCGGCACAAGGTCGCGGAAGAGCGTGTATCCATAGGGTGGATCGCCCGGCGAACCAAGATCGTCCGAGAGGAGAGCGAAGTAGCCGGCCATGGCGCTCTTGGAGTCCGCAATGAGATCGCGGAAGAGGAGGATTTCGTTGTCGATGATGAAGCCGTTGGCCGGGGGCGGATTGGCCAGCGGAGGACCGAAGCGCGCCCGCTCCGTGCCCTTCCGAAGCTCACTGAGAAGAATGGCCTCGGCGACGGTGCGGTCGTAGTGGATGTCGAGGAGGAGTTGCTCCAATTCCGGATCCTCCGGAAACAACGCGATGGAGTGGCGCAGCAAAGATTCCGCTTCGAGCGCGCGCAGCCGCTCGGCTTCATCGTAAAAGCCGGGCATCTCTTCGTGCAGGGGACGGATGCCGTCGGCGTCCTCCTGGTAGAGCTGTTCCCGGTAACGAAAGGCCGCCGCGCCGGGGTCGCCATCGGGGAACGTCATGGCATCCGACCGGTAGAGGAGCGCGCGGATTTGCGGAACCTTTGCCGTCGAGGTGACACGAAAGATATGCACGCTTTGCACTCCCTGGGGTAGCGGACCCCAATAGCCGTCGGTGACCGCCACCGCCGTCGTCCCGTCGAAGGCGATGTGTCCGCCCAGCCGGTCCCGCCCCCCCGAAAAGGAATGCCTGTTCTCGAACTCTTCAATCAAGCTCCACTCACCATTATCGCGTCCGTAAAGGTAGGCGGCCCCCTGCGAAATTTCGACGCCGTCCTCGGGTGACCCGGTGAAAAGGGCATCCTCATGCAAGACCACGTGTCGGCCGAACTCCCACCCGGCGTCAGTGTCAGGAGGCATGATTTTGGTCTCGAACACCCAGGTTTCACCTTGCCTGCGATAGAGATAGATCCGCCCTCTGTTGCGGAGTTCGCCGACGGCGATGGCGTCGCCGTGGATCGAAACCGACCGCCGAAACATGTTTCCGGCGGGCGTGTCGGGGGCGGTCAAGCGCCGGACCTGTGTCCAAGTGGCGCCATCGCGCTCGAAGACGAAGGCGGCGCCGAAGTCGTTGGTGTTATCCATGATCACCAGCGTGTCCTCGTGCAGAGCAATGCCTTCCTCGCGGTTTCGGGCAGGCGTCAACAAGCGGGCCTGCTGCGTCCATGCCCCCTCCGACCGGACATACACGGTGGCCGATGCGAGATTCCCCCCGACGCTTCGCGAACCCACCACAAGCGTGTCGCCGTGCAGGGCGAGGGCGTCGCCGAACAGTTCGTCCGCAGCGGAAAGCCGGGCCTGCTCGACCCACTCGCCGTCGATGCGGGTCGCGATCAGAACCCGCCTCGTGAAAGGCGATCCGACGGCGATGGTGTCCTCATAAATGGCAACGGTGTGCCCCGTGTCGTTGTCGGTTCCATCGCCGAAGTTCAGCAGCTTTACGAAGTTCCACTCGCCATCGGCTCGCTCGAACACGGAGGCGCCCGGTTCCCCGTCCCCGGCGTGAACGGACTCGAACGGCGCGCCCAGCACCAGCGTGTCGCCGTAAACGCCGATTTGGTGGCCTTCCAGTTCGGCACCAAGTTGTTCGGTCAAAGTCGCTTCATGCACCATGAAATCGAGCTTGGGCGAGGCACCCGGCCCGTGTGGAGGGGTGATGATG
>SKLD01000353.1 GCA_007123395.1 Opitutales bacterium | reverse complement strand
TGCACGCCATCTCCAAAATCATGCATCCACACGTCGCCGAGCATGCGCAGTCCGTCGTCCGGTGTGAAGCCGAGGAGCCCCTCGGTCCAACGCAGGTTATCCACAATAAAGCCACTGCTGGAGAAGGTGCTCGGTGTCGCAAAGCCCATTAACTGCAGCTCGTCCCCCTCCGTTCCGGCAGCAAACGGTCCCCGCCCAATATGGCTGAGAACCCCGTCGATTTCCCGCCACACGTCGATGCTGCGTGCGCCGATACTGACGTTCTCATAATAATTCTCCACCGCCTCGTGCGAACCGTTGAAGACGATGTGGATCGTTATCGGCGTCTCAAAGGGTATCGTATTGTCGATGAGCACGGCATTGCTGGAATTCTCGATCGCAAACGCACCGCTCGGACGCATGGCGAAGCGGACGAGGTTGTTCGTCCCCGACATCATGTTGCCGTCATTGCGGTTGAAGGAGAATCGAAATCCCTGTTCACCCGAGACTTCATTTTCGTTGTAGAAGTCAAAGGAGACTGTCATGAGCGGGTTGAGCGATCCCGTCCAAGCGAACCGGTGCTGCATGGAGCCCGTCGGGTTGATACGAGCGGCGTTGCCCGTGCCGAAGATCGCGCTACCGTCAATGACGGTAAAGCTTCCGGCATAATTAGCCGTCTGTACGCCAAGGCTGTAGGATTCAAAATCTTCCAGTACCTCCACATTTGCATGTCCACCGATGAAGGTGACCTCTACCTGCTCAAGCTGGAAGCCGGAAGCCACATTGCTTGACATCGAAAACCCAACCGTGTCAAAGGAGGAAAATCCGAAAGCATCGTCTGCGGAACCCTCAAAAAGAGTTGTGGCTCCCTCCATGAACTTGTAAGAAACCGTTGTCGTATCAGCGTTACGTTCAATGGTCAAAGAGCCATTGTAGGCGGTTGCCGGCACCAGGTCCGATGAGAGTGCGGGCAGGTCAACCAAGGTATCGTACGCGGCATTGGCCAGCATGAATGCACCTCCTTCAACCCTATCACCGGGGCGCTTTTGAAGTCGCTGCGTACCCGTACCCGCGATACGACCGCTAAAAACATATCCTGCGTAATCAAGAAAATTCTCATTGTAACCGGAGGCCTCTACATTGACGTTAGTCCCCCCGTGACTATCTGCGGTTATGCGGTTAGTGGCCGCTACGCTATCAAAAAGGCCTGCCTTAAAGCTGCCAGTCCCGAAAGAAGTATTGGCGCCAATATAACCGGGAAACGACACGGTGAAGTTGAGCTGAATCGCCTGCCCAACGGCAAGCTCCACCGGACTGCCCGCGTCCGTGAAGTATGCGAGTGTATGTCGACCGCCGCCGGTGGTGTCTTGCGTCATGCTGCCCGTCTGGGCGGTCAGCGTGCGCCCAGAGGACGAGGTAAACCACGCCATGGAGTTGTTGGCGAGGTCTTGGGTGACACGTTCCCCGTCCGCCCATGTTTCATCGACAATGGTAAGGGACTGGGCCGAAAAAGGAAGGACGGCGGCAGCGCAAATTAGAGGTAGCATTTTCATTTTTTATTGGGATTTGGGGTGATAGGATTCGCGTTAACGCACCCGTGAAAGGGACGAAATACCCATTTCGAATTCGACCGTGTAGACGGGGAATGCAGGCAGGTCAATCATAATTATGAAAATATTTCCATGAAGGACATGATTTAAAGAGCGGGGTCGGCATCGAGCGGACTGTAGCCGCGGGAGTTCAGCATTTATCGGGTCTTGGCCGGTGAGCCCAGGTGCCGGGCAGCGGACCGGCTGAGCCCGGGACTCCGGAAAAACCAACCACTCCTTATCGCCTTTATTAATAATCATCATAAGCTTCCGGGAGCCTTGCCGCCTTGGCCGCATTGTGGCGAGCGAGATGCCTTTCGGTCCCGGACGGCAACGCCACGACGTGGCAGCCTGCTGCCGAGCAACGGAGCATACCAACGGGTTTTTGGATTCACCGGCCTGCGGCCAACCGGTAACGCCGCAGCAGGCTGCGGCTGGAGAAAGCGGCAAGAGCTTGCGCGCAGTCCAAGGTGCCTGCGGCACAGACCTGTCCAAATCGCCTGTCACACAGGTCTGTCTCCCCGACGGCAACGCCGTCCTTGGACCGGTCTCCGCACCGGCTTTTCTCTCCGAAGCCACCTTTTTGCGCGCCCTGCTTCCCCGTGCAAAAAAAATCCGCGCTATGGCATGACCACAGCGCGGATGAATCAGAGAAAGTTGCTGACAGGGAATTACCTCCGCCGCCGGCGGATCAGCACCCAGGCAAGGCCGAACGCACCGAATAGCAGCGCGTAAGTCGAGGGCTCGGGGATGACGGAAATGTTGATATTCGTGAATTGAATGCCGTTGTCGGGGTCTCCCACTGAATTGGAGGAACCGAACGTGTTGCTAAGCGCCGCAAACGCGATCACGTCGAAGCTACTTACGATCCCCGATCCAGTGTCGGATGTGGAGAACGACGAAAGCACCGCGCCGTCCAATTCCAGTGAGCCGCTGAGAGTAACAGCATCCACCCCCGTGCGCTCGATGGAGAATTGGCCGGTATAGGTGGAAGAAGGCAGCATGAGGTACGGATCGCCGCCGGATTCAAGCGCCTCCCATCCCCCGGCAGTGGTGCCCAAGAGGCGACCGCTTGTACGCGGCACAAGGCTTTCACGGAAAGCGATCGACGGCGTTGACTCCTCATTCCATCCGCTGTCCGACGAGCTGACGGAGAAGTCCATCCAATAGCCCAACGGCGGATCCAGATTCGCATTCGGGTTGGCACCGCTGTAGCTGAAATCCTGGGCCATATCGACACCGGAGCTGTTCAGGAGTGCTATCCGTAAGCCTCCTCCTCGATACTCGGAAACGGTCGCGGGCGTGTTGAAAGTAAAGCGCGCCACCAAGACCTCGCCCAGATTGAGGCTGGCCGTGTTGAACACCCCGTGGATCGCGCGACCGGACGAGCCCGAGACGAGCCCCATGTAACCAACGCCGCCTTCAATGGCGGTTGAACCCGATGTGGGATGCCAACTACCCTCAAGGGGCTGGTCCTTCGCGAGGCTGCCCGTTGGCCAAGAGTCATCAAGGAAGGTTTGGGCCGATAGCACGGATGTGCAGGCGGCAAATATACCCAATGAGAGTCTTATCTTCATTTCTTGCAGTGGTTTGAAGTTGCTGGAGTGATCACAGGGGCGCGCCGGAAAGGCGGTATCCCAATTTCAGAACCCATTTTGATAGAGAAGAGAATCCGCCGCGTCAATCATAATTATAAATTTTCGGCCGGATGAACTTCGCCGCGACCCCGGCCCCCGCAGACAGCGCCGGCTCAAGCCGTCGAACGCCACCCCCCACCCTCCCGCTCCTCTGTCCGCGGGCTCCGCCTGCGGTTGGACGGGCCGCGGGCATAGCCTCATGCCAACGGTCCGGCGCGTGCCGCCGGGAAACGGAGCATAGCCGGGTTCCCAGTCGCCGGCCTGCGGCCCGCGTTCACAGTTCGACCGTGGCTCTCTCCACGCGCATGCGGAAGAACAAGGGTTCGCCCTCAGCGAGGCGGGCAGCCTCAAAGCGCACTTCCACCTCGTCAAAGTCTTCATCGGGGATGACGTCGATGGTGATGCCTTCCGCCGTCTCCGAAGCGACGGTCCAATCAACCATATTGGTCGTATATTCCAAAGCGATTTCGATATCAGGATTCTCAAACGCTTCGCGTCGCCGCTGAAAATTAATGATGTATACTTTCCCGGTCTCATCGTCATCGAACAATTCGAAGAAGGGCAAGAAAGCGCGTGTATCGTCCGCCGGGCTTGCCGCCCCGAGGGCCCAGGCAAGGCCGTTGGAGATGCCGTCGCCGCTGCTATCGGCGCCGAAAGCGGCCCCATTCGCCCACCCGTGATAGGGATCGCTCTGCGTGGCGATATCAAGGAAAAGCTCGGAGGGGGACGTTCCGATGGAAAAGCGGTTGAGCGCGCGGCCGCCGAGCCCTTCGAGAGTCTCGGTGGAGCGGTTAAAGCGGAAATAGACCCGCATTTGGCTCGGTACCTCCCCGTCATAAAAACTCCGGAAGAGATCCAGGGCCGGACCTTCGAGGCTGTGCGCGGCCATCTGCGGGGGATTCAGATTGGTGGTGCTGTTGTCGCCCGGATGCGGAATGGGCTCCTCTCCGGCAAACCGAACGATATCGCGGGTGTCTTCCGGTCCGTGATAATAGAAGAGAAGATCCGTGCCCCTGGGATTTTCCGTATTCAACAGATAAACCCGCGAAGAAAAGGGTTCGTCGTCGTGCATCCGGATCTGATCGATCTGGTAGTGAATTGTGACCGACAAAATGGTGTGCCCCGGCGGCAGCGTGGGCAGGGTAAACCCGGCAATGGGCGTGTTGGAATAGCGCGAGCCACTGCTTCCGCCGACACCGGCCATGCCCCTCCCCGAGCTGTTGTTTTCCCGATAGCCTTCCGCGCCGTGCTGCGTGGTGCCCCAAATACCATCCAGCAGAGAAATCCCCACGCGGCTGCCACTGAGCACCTCGGCCACGACATCGAACTCGAAGGGATCGCGCTCCGGATCGTTATTGAGGAGAACAACAGTGGCCGAATGCGAGCCGACCTCTTCCGTGGAGATGCCGACGGTGAAGGACGCGCTCCCGCCTGGAGGGATGGTGGCGGCAGCACCGGGGATGTTTTCCGAGATCGTGAACTCGCCGGAGGTGGTCGTGCCGGTATCGAAGACCACCACCGCCGAGGGATCGGGACTCTCGAGGACGAGATCGGCCAGGGCGATGGGATCATTGCGGACGGTGAAGGTCTTGCTTAGCGATTCGCCGATGATCTTTGTGCCCAGGTCGATGGTGTCGAACGCCTGCACCTCCCTGCCAAGATCAAAAACGGACATGATCGGCACGGGCTCGGCGAAAACCTCGGCGGTGACGGTAAAGCGATAAGGACTGGTTCGGGGATCATTGCTGGGAATCATCACCGTGGCGGAGTGCGTGCCCAGGTCGCCGGGAGTAAACAAGACGGTGAAGGAGGCGCTCTCCCCAGGCTCCAAGAGGGTGCCGCCGGAGAGATTGGCGGAGACGGAGAAACCGCCGTGGCTCGTCGTCCCGCTCTCTTCGAAGATCACGGCATCAGGCGCACCGGTGAGTTCAAGATCCTCGGGGGAGCCGCTCAAGTTGCGAACCTCGAAAGTGCGCTCGACGGGCGTGCCCGGAATCGTCGCGAAGCGATCCTGTCCGCCCCCAAAAATCACGCTCTCCCCCTTGTTCACGACCATGGCCGGTGCGATGACTCGGGAGGGAACGGTGACGGTATCGATGGTGCTGCCATCGGCGCGGACGGCCTCGATTTCCTTCCGGTCCGGATACATCGTGACGATGAGGGCATGGCGCACGGACTCCGCGACCTCCAGATACCACGTTTCCTCGACCGAATGCACCGGGCGCGTTCTCACACCCCAGGCCCCGTCGCCAATAAAGAGGATACCTTCTTCCGCATTCTCCTCCTCTTGGAAAATCGGCACCGTGCGCTTGTACGTGTGATCATGATGCTCGTAGGCCACGCGAACGCCCTGTTGCTCGAAAAGCGGTACCCAATTCTCCCGTATATAGCGATGTCGCGATGAGTTGAAGTCGCGGTTGCTGGGGTAAGCCGCCAAGTGGTAAACCGGAGCGAGGTGGGGCACGTGGGGGCGCGCCTGCAGGGTTTCGTTCAGCCACACCAGTTGCTCGCCATCCATCGGATTGGCGTGGTCGGTGTCGGGAAAGACAAGGCTGAGGTAATCGCCGAAATCGACGACGCCGTAGCCCGGTAGGCCCGGAAAAGCGAAGAGCGTGAAGTAATAGGGCGCGAGTTCGAGGCGGTCGGCATCGCTGGAGATACGACCGCGGTGATAGCCGCCCTGGATCTCGTGGTTGCCGATACCGGCTAAGACGGGGGGCACCCGACCATCGTCCGAAACGAGCGTCGTGACCATTGAGTTCATGAACTGATACCAGCGATAAAGGCGGTTTTCAAGGCCGTCCGCATAGGCCAAGTCGCCACCCCAGACGATGAACTCCGGATCGTGCGCCATGACCGCTTGGTTCATGGAAGACATCCAAGTTTCCTCGTGGCGCACGTCGCCGCCGGAGGCATAGACTAGGGGACCGTCCAGCGTTGTCGGCATCGTGCGGAACCAGTAGGTGCGCTCGTCCGCCGATCCGCGGAACTCGTAGGCGCTGGCTGGCTCCAGCCCGGTGATCTCCACGCGATCAATCAGGCGGTCGGAAAAGGGAAACGGGAAACGCTCCGCCGGATAGCTCACCCACTCGTCCGACCCGCGCGGGCGGAACTGGATCTCGGCGGGCCTTCCCGCATCCGCTGCAAAACGGTGCCAATCGATGACGATGGAGGTGCTTGGATCGCCCGTCCAGGTGAGGATCAAACCCGCGGGCTCGGCACCCTCCGGCTCTCCCGCGGGGTTGACGACCGACGGGCTGTCCCCGGCGCCTGGCGGCGGAGTCTGTGCGTTTGCGAATGCGAATCCCGCGAAAGACAGGCCAAGGACCGTGAGCGCGGTCGCGCTTTTCATTGTTTTGATGGCCCGGAGAGGGGCATAAGGGGAGTGTTGTTTTTGAATCATATGGCGTAGCGGATTGAGGACAGTTTGGAGGAGATGAATGTTACGATTGTGCAACAATTAGGCTTTTCAGTGCATGATCCCCTTCGGCGTGTCAACAAGGAAATTCATATTTATCATAAGCGCGGCGAATAAAAATGAAGCGATCCAATTGTCCGGGTGAGTACGCTGCCCGGGTGTGGACCTCGCATGGGGTTCGGGGATCTGGACGGACGCTTTCGGTCCTTCGCCGAAAGCACCAAAAAAAATCCGCGCCTTGCGGAGAACAAGGCGCGGATGAAAAAGAAAGAAACTTTGCAAAAACGGCTTACCTTCTACGCCGCCGGATCAATACCCAGGCGAAACCGAAGGCACCGAAAAGCAGCGCGTAGGTCGAGGGCTCGGGGATGACGGTCACGCTGTCGAGTTCGATGCCGGTGAGACGAACCGTGTCCCCGGTCAGACCCAGCATAGCGATGCCAAAGGTGTTGTAAGAGACGAACGCATCTTCCTCAACATCAATCGAGATCGAGCCATTCATGGAAGGTCCCGTCAGGGTGTGGGAGAATGTGACGGCATCCGCACCTGTCCGTGAGATGTTGAGCACACCCGTGTAGGTAACCCCCGCCGTCAAAGCGCCGAGGCCTGACGC
>SKLD01000433.1 GCA_007123395.1 Opitutales bacterium | reverse complement strand
TCGAGCCGGGGCTCTACTATCCGGGGCTCGGCGGTTGCCGTATCGAGGACGTCGTGCGGGTGACCGACGGCAATCCGGAATTGCTTTCTCACTACAACTACCGCTGGGAGATCCGTTGAGCCATGGCCGGACCGTATAACGTCATCTGCATGAAGTGGGGAACGAAGTTTCCCGCCGAATACGTCAACCGCCTCTACCGCATGGTGCGGCGCAATCTCTCGCTGGAGCACCGCTTCGTCTGCTTCACCGACGACGGTGAGGGCATCGACTCCGGCGTCGAGGTCAAGCCGCTCCCGCCTATGGACCTGCCGCCAGGCAAAGAACGCGGGTGGCGGAAACTGAGTACATTTCAGCGGCCCCTCGCCGACCTCGAAGGCACCGCATTGTTTCTTGATCTCGATATCGTGGTCCTGCGGAGCCTCGACGACTTTTTCACCCATCCCGGGGAGTTTCTCATCATCCACGACTGGCTACGACCGCACCGTATCGAGGGGAATTCTTCTGTCTATCGGTTCGAGGTCGGTGCGTATCCGGAAGTCTATACGGACTTCGTCAAAAACATCGACGACGTAAAGGCAACGCACCGCCACGAGCAGTCCTACCTTTCCGCCAAGATGGCGGAGCTGGGCAAACTCCAATACTGGCCGGAGGGCTGGTGCGTCAGCTTCAAGCGTTCGTGTCTCCCGCCCTTTCCCGTCAGCCTATGGAAGGTGCCGGAGCCGCCCAAGGAGGCGAAGATTCTCGTCTTTCACGGCAGCCCCACCCCCGCCGACGCCATTGAGGGGCGCATCCGCGGCGCCTTTCGTTTTCTCCGCCCCACGCCTTGGATCAAGGATTACTGGCATTGAGCCGCGGCGGTTGCGCTGAGCCCGTTTCTGGCCATGGTGGCGGTATGGACTACGAAGCAATGCTCGCAAAGTCGGCGCGAAGCGGTGTCTCTCTCGACACGGAGGCGGGAGCCGCCGCGCTGGAGCGGTTCAAGCGCTTCTTCGGCAACCTCACGCCGGAGCGGGTGCGGAACGACGCCGCGTTCGTCTACGCCGCCGATGCCATTCTTCACGACACCCTCGCGACCCACGAAGGCGTGGAGGCGATCCAAGCCTACCTGCTGCGCACGGCGGAGCGCGCCGCCGGCGTGAAGGTCGACATCCTCCGTGTCCTCACCGACGGCAGCGACGCCTTTCTCGTCTGGCGCATGGACATCACATGGAGTGCCTTCCGCCAAAAAGGGCGGACCACCCGGTCCCACGGCATGTCGCACATCCGTTTTGACGCCGACGGCAAAGTCGCCCTCCATCACGACTTCTGGGACTCCGCCAGCGGCTTCTTCGAACACCTCCCCCTCGTCGGCACCCTCATCCGCTGGATCAAGCGAAAGGTGTAGAGGGTCTTGCGCATCAAGGGCTTCGATGTCATCGGCTTCGATATGGGCGATGGTCTCGTTGAATATCCGCCACGGCGCATTTCTTGTTTGGTTCGGACAGCAAAAGTAGGCGGGCTGATTCATCGCCCGCCCGAAGGTGCCCTCGAATGTCAGGAGCCTCCATTGCAGCAAGGAACGCGCGGTGACGACCCTTCTTCTACGATGTCCGGGGATCAATCTCTCGGACTGCGGACCTGCCCTGCGGACAAATTCAAGTTACAAGCACATGGCTTCATCGGACAAACATTCCGAGCGACGGCAAGCCCTTCCGTGCGCTTGCATTCGGCGGGGGCGCGTGTTACGAGCGGGGGTTTATTTTTTCCGAATCGCGGTCCTGAGGGCGCACGCAGTGCCCGGCGACCGCTGCGGTACAATGAATTTTCTGTATGGATGTGGCAATTGTGACGGGTGCCTCCTCGACCTTGGGGTTGGCCATTTCGCGACGACTGATCGACCTCGGGTTCCGGGTCTACGGGCTCGGCGGTAACTTTGCGGATATTCCGCTGCGCAACTCGGCCTTTGTGCCGGTGAACTGCAACTTGGCCGATCCCGGTCAGGTGGAGGGCTGCGCCCGCGAGATCATCGCGAAGGAGCACGCCGTCTGCCTGCTCGTCAACAACGCTAAGTTGTATCCGCCCGAGGATCTCACGCAGGCGACGACCGACCAGCTTGAGCGCAGCCTTGCCGTCAATCTGCTCTGCCCGCTGATTCTCGTGCGGGAGGCGCTGCCGGGCCTTCAGCGCTTGCAGGGCCAGATCGTGAACGTGGCGTCCGCCACGCCGGAAACCGGACGCGGCGGACCGACGGGCGCGGCGACGGCCGGCGCACTGCGTTGGATGGGCGAGCAGCTCTTCCAGCAGGTGCGTGAGACCGGGGTGAAGGTCACGACGATTTCGCCCGAGCCCAATCGCTGGCGCCCCGCCGACTCCATGCCCGCGCCGGGCCAGCGCCCGCAGAGCGTGATCGATCCCGATGCCGTCGCCGCGTGTGTTGCCGACCTCGTCTCCAACCGCAGCGGCAATGTCATCACAGAGATTGTCTTGCGCCCGCAGCGCATCGTGGAGAAGCCGCAGGCTCCCGTGCGGGAACTGCCGTATCCCAAACCGCAGCCCATCCCGTACACCGTGCCGCGCGCCGAGATCGAAGCGGAGGAGCAACTCGACGAGGAGCGCGAGGTGGCGCAAGAGCGTCGCGAAGGACGTGACCAACCGCCCGCGCAAGGCGAGGAAGGCGGTCGGCGCGGCCGCCGCCGGGGCCGCCGCCGCGGCAAGGGAGGTCGCGCACGCGAAGACGCGCGCGAGGCGCAGTCCGACCGTCCCGAAGGAGAGAAACCTTCGGCGAAAGAGGATGAAAAGCCACAGCCGCGTGACGATGCCGAACAGAAGCAACGTCCGGAGCCCGACGCCCGGCCCTCCCATGCGCCGCGCCAAGAGGCGGAGCCCCCCGCGGTTTCCGTCGGATCCGAAGGGAGCGACGGCAGCCGCCGGAAACGCCGCCGCAAGCCGCGTCCTTCTTCCATGGACATTCGTGCCGACCGCCCGCCGTTCGCAACCGACAGCGCGGGACCGAAGTCCTTCGCCGCATCCGCTCCTGATAAGCCGCAGGATGCTGCCGGACCGCGTCCGGCGCCGGACGCGCCTGCCCGTGATGCCCTATCCAAGTCCGACAGTGCCGTCCCACAAGGCGTTGTCGGTGCAGACGGCCCCGCGCAAGCGGCTGCGGCACCCGTCAGTGACACGCCTGTCCCGGCCAAGCGAGCCGCTAAAAAGGCGGCAAAAAAAGGGGTAAAAAGTGTCTCCAAGAAAGCGGCTAAAAAGGCGGTGAAAAAGGCGGTGCGGAAAGCGTTGAAGAAGTCCGCGGCAAAGAAGAGTGCCGTAAAGAAGTCTGCCACGAAAAAGGCGGCGGCAAAAAGGGCTGCCCGTAAGTCGGCAAATTAATGGAAACGGCACAAGAATAGCTACGGTCGCCTTCATGAACCTGAGGAGTAACCCGCAATGCGCTTGAAGCTGTTGGCTGCCGAACTCGGTGTCGTCCAATGCAAGCCGGACGACGACATTCCCGCTTGGGTGTGGAAGAGCCCTTTCTATTCCATTACCCGCACGCAGGACGAGTTATCTATATTCGCCGAGGCGGACGCTATTCCACCCGAGGTCGACGCGGGCCGTGGTTGGCGCGCTCTCTACGTCGTCGGGCACATCCCCATCGAACTCTCCGGAGTGCTTGCCTCTCTCGTCATGCCGCTCGCCAGTCGCCAGATCAGCATCTTTTCCATCTCCACATACGATACCGATTACATGTTAGTCCCTTCCGACCGCCTCGAAGATGCCATCGACGTCCTCTCCCGCGCAGGCCACGAGATTGAGCGTTGAGTGATTCCCTCGCACCCTGATCATATGCCGCGGGTGCTGCGAGCCCGCGCTCTCGGCAATTGCCCCAGTCCTCAATGCAATCGTAAGCCTCTGGTTTTTCGGAATACTCCCCGGGCATGGGATGGACGGACAAGGTAGCAGGAGAGGCGCGCGCAAAAGAGGGTTTGCCTTGGGCGGATAATTGGTTTTTATCGGCCTCATGAGTGATGCTTCTGATGCTCCTTCGCCTGTCTTTATCCTTCCAGAGCAGACGCTTCCGGTAATGCGTGCCTTCGGTGATGAAGTGAGGGTGCTGCTGGGGGCAGGGCAGACGGGCGGAAAACTTTCGCTGTGGACCGAGACGGTGCCTCCGGGCGGCGGACCGCCCCCGCACCGTCATCTCCGCGAGGATGAATGGTTTGTTGTGCAAGAAGGCACGTTCTCCTTCTTTGGCGGGGGTCAGTGGTGCGAACTCGGTGTCGGCGGGACGGCTTTTATGCCGCGTGAATCCGTTCACACTTTCAAGAACACCGGGAGCACGCCGGGGAAACTGCTCATTGGAACGTCTCCGGCCGGATTTGAGATGTTTTTTGGACGGTGTGCGGAAGAGTTTGCCCGCGAAGGCGGACCGGACATGGGCCGCATTATCGCGATCGCGGGTGAACATGGAATTGAGTTTGAGCCGCCGGCCTAGGATGGTTACTGTGGAACTCGCGCTGTTTTTTTGCGCTGGTTGTGTCCGTTGTCAGTGGTGTGGACTCAACTCTTCGCAGTAACCGGCGCTCTATTCCGCAATGAGTTGCAGCCAACATCGACTTTCTGGACCAAATTGGTTCCGGGTTGCGGCCCGTGCCGCCGGCGGCGTCCTTCTGCTTTTGCTCGGGTGGGGCGTTTGGACGCTATTGGCGCAACCCGGCACAATCGCAGAAAGTGGCGGCGCGGATCGCTTTTTCCGGACGTTGTCCGATTCCGCTGTGACAGAGGTGTGGGGCGAAGGCGACGAAACTTTGCTTACAGGCAACGCTCGTTTTTCCGTCCCTCTCCCGCTCCCGCTGGAGGGCAGGGCATTATCCTTGCTCGACGAGCGTTGGTCAGCCCTGTCCGCCGGGGTGGGCGATGGGGTGGAGGCGGTTGAGCGCATTGCTCTTTGGCGCGACGACGCTACGGGCGAGCGGTTCCGGTCATTACAGTGGTTCGCGCTTTTCGGAAGCGGGGAGGCCAGCGAGGCGGAGGCACTCACGGAAGCGGTTATGGCGGCGGACTACCTAATCGTCTCTCCGGTGTCGGCGGAGGTCGGTTGGGACGAGTTGGAACGGGTGGCGGAAGTGGACGGGTGGAGTCTCTCGCGCCGGCATCCGGGTAGCTACGTGGCGCGGGTGACAACGCCCCGCCTCTTTACTGGCGGGCTCGGTGGTCTTGAGACCGCCCGCGACGATTTTCTCGCCGCTTTGCCCGAGGGCTACAGGGGAGATTGGTCCTATCTGCTGGAACTGGCGGCGGTGCCGAATGATCCGGACTACTCACAGCAGTGGGCCCTCGGCGTGTTGGACGCTCCCGCCGCATGGGCGCGCACAACGGGATCGGATGATGTTGTCGTGGCCGTTATCGATACCGGCGTGGATTACAATCATCCCGATCTGCGCCCGAACATGTGGACCAATCCGCACGAGGTTGCGGACGGCACCGACACAAGCGGAAACGGTTTTGTAGATGATATCCGCGGTTGGGACTTCGCCGGAAACACCAACAATCCGCGTGACGTGACGGGACACGGCACCGGTGTCGCGGGTGTGCTCGGCGCGGTGGGCAACAATAGCTTTGGGATCGCGGGCGTGGCATGGACAGTGCGGATGATGCCGCTCGCCGTCGGTACATCGAATATTCCGGCGGAGCGAATCGTCGAAGCCATCGATTATGCTGTGTGGCAGCGGGAGGCGGGCGGACAGAACGTAGTCGCGCTCAACATCTCGCTCGGCGGACGCATGCCGGATGTGGAGCGCGACGAGGAGACCCCGCTCTTTCTCGCCGTGCGGCGGGCGCGCGACGCCGGTATCCTCGGGGTCTTCGCGGCCGGCAACAACGGCCTGAACAACGATGCTCTGTTGGCGGGTCGTCCCAATCACTTTTTTCCGTCCGATATTGATTTGGATAACGTGCTGTCTGTGGCCGGGACGACTTTCTCCGATTCCTTGTATTCCACGAGCAACTACGGACCGGAGTCTGTCGACATCGCCGCGCCGGGGCACACAATACGCACACCTTTTCCCGGCGGTGGGTTTTTGAATCAGACGGGAACATCGTTTGCCGCTCCGCATGTGGCTGGGGCTGTGGCACTGGTTCATGCCTTCAACCCGCACCTGCGCTATGAGGATGTGCGCGCAGCAGTCATCGAGGGCAGCACACCGAAGGCTTCGTTGGAGGGTAAACTGGCCAACCCCGTGCGCCTCTCCCTCAGCGGAGTGCTCAACGAGGCTGCCCGTTGGCCGCGCGTGCATCCGACGCAGGCATGGTCAGAAATGCCTTTCCTGCGGTCCATCGATCCCGAACCGTTGCCCGTCGCCGTGGAGACCGAAGACGGAACGGTCGAGTCGGTTACATACCTTCTCGATGGCACAGAATTCGACGCCGTCTCCGCGGAGTATGCGGAATGGAACGTGTCTTGGCATCCGCCCGGACCAGGCGCGTATTCATGGACGGTGATTGCGACGAGCGCGGTCGGGCGCGAGGTCATGGCCGAAATGCCCGCTGTCAAAGTCCTCGCACCGTATCCGTTTTGGCAGGCCTCGTCATTTGGCGTGGATTACGAAGAAGCTGCCGAAGGATTCGATCCGCAGGCATCCGGCGGAGGGGGCTGGACGCTTGCCGAGCGTTTCGTTTTCGGACTTGGAGTCGGGCCGGTCATTCAGCCCGCGCCGCCCTTCACCGCTCCCGCCGGAAGAGTTTCGGCGTTGCCCCCGGTCGACGGAGAAAGCCTCCGCTTACGATTCTGGCAGTCGACGGATTCTCTCTTCGCGCCGCTAACGGTTCTTGCATCACAGGCTCCGGAGTCCGGCGGTTGGGAACCCATGGACGCCGCTCAAGTGGAGACTCTTGAGGAACACACCGGGACGGGAAGGGTCTTACGTCAAATATCCGTCCCCGCTCCCGATTTGGGTACACCGCAGTTCTTTCGGCTGCGCTTCGACATTGATCCGTAAGCGAACACCGGCAACCTGCGCGTATCACACCGCCGTGCCGCCGATCCTCGGCCTCCGCGCGTGGCATAGAATTGGCGGATCTTCCGTTCCGTCCGCGCCTGCGACTGGTGCGGGCCCCCGCCGAATCCCGGCTCGCTCGCACCACCGTGCGACAAACCGGCGGGTGCCCACCACCGCGCCGCGTAGCATCCCGGGATTCCTTTCCCGCAGGTCCAGTCCCGGAAAATCTTCCGTGATTTCTTCTCCGCCCCGGCCCGTATCATCCTTCACCCGCACCAAC
>SKLD01000466.1 GCA_007123395.1 Opitutales bacterium | reverse complement strand
TGGAACTGCACGGCGACGAACCAAGGGTGGTCCGGAATTTCGACGATCTCGACGAGGTCGCGTGCCGGATTGACGCCGCCCACGCGAAGACCGGCGGCGACGAGGCGCTCGCGGAACTTGTTGTTGAACTCGTAGCGGTGGCGGTGCCGCTCCGACACCTTTTCGCAGCCGTAGGCTTTCCGCGCGAGCGTGCCCTCGGGGAGGGCGCAGTCGTAGGCGCCAAGGCGCATGGTCGCTCCTTTGTCGGCGAGATCCTTCTGGTCCTCCATGAGGTCGATGACCGGGTAGGGCGTGGCGGGATCGAACTCCGTGCTGTTCGCCCCGTCGAGACCGGCCGCCCCGCGAGCGAACTCAATGACCGCCACCTGCATGCCAAGGCAGAGGCCGTAGTAGGGGATGCCCGCCTCGCGCGCGAGGCGCACGGTGCGGATCTTGCCCTCAATGCCGCGCGAGCCGAAGCCGCCGGGCACGAGGATGCCGTCGAACTCCTTGAGGCGGTCATAGCGCCCCTGCTCTTCCAGCTTTTCCGAGTCGACACGGTGGATGGTGACGACGCAATCGTTGGCGATGCCCCCGTGCGTAAGGCTTTCGTAGACGCTCTTGTAGGCGTCCTGCAGCTCGATGTATTTGCCCACGACGCCGATATCGACGCGATGCTTCGGGTATTTGAGGATGCGCACAACCTCGTCCCACCCGTTTTCGAGCTGCGGCTTCTCGATGCGCAGGTGCTTGAGGACCAACTCGTCGAGCCCCTCGTTCTCGAGCATGAGCGGCACTTCGTAGATGGACGTCTCGACGTCGCGCTCCTCGATGACGGCCTTCACCGGCACATTGCAGAAGAGACTGAGCTTCTGGCGCAGTTCGCGCGGGAGAGGCTGCTCCGTGCGGCAGACAAGCATGTCCGGCGAGATACCGATCTCGCGTAACTTGGCAACCGACTGCTGCGACGGCTTCGTCTTCAACTCCCCCGCCGCCGCAAGGTAGGGTACGAGCGTGACGTGGACGAAGACGACGTTCTCCTTGCCCTTCTCCAGGGAAAACTGGCGCATCGCCTCCAGAAACGGCAGCCCTTCGATGTCGCCGACGGTTCCGCCGATTTCCGTGATGATGATGTCGGTGCCTTCCGCGCCGGCCTCGAACCGGCTCTTGATCTCGTTGGTGACGTGCGGGATGACCTGGATAGTCTGACCGAGATAGTCGCCGCGGCGCTCCTTGCGGATGATCGTGTCGTAGATTTGGCCCGATGTGAGGTTGTTGTTGCGGCTGAGGGCACCGCTCGTGAAGCGCTCGTAGTGCCCGAGGTCGAGGTCCGTCTCCGAGCCGTCGTCGAGGACATACACCTCGCCGTGCTGGAAGGGATTCATCGTCCCGGGGTCGACATTGAGGTAGGGATCGAACTTCTGCAGCTTCACGCGCAGGCCGCGTTGTTCGAGGAGGGCGCCGAGCGCCGCCGCCGTGAGGCCCTTGCCCAGCGAGGAAACCACCCCGCCCGTAATAAATATATGCTTGATCATCGCTCGTGCGGCGTGCCGCCCCGGAATGGGGATTTCCCGCCTACGGGCCTCAACCCATTCCAGCCCCACCGCCTTCTGGCAACGGCAAACTTCCGCAAAAATCCGGGTTTACGACAGAACGCCCTTCCGCGTTGCATGGAGGCACCCGACAGCGGCACTATAACCGTATGCACAATTCCGCGCCCGCCAACGTCCTCGGTAAAAGCCGCCCTTGCCACCGCACGCCCCTCCCCGCCAATGAGTTCCTCTACGGTGCATGCTACTATCCGGAGCACTGGGACACGGAGACGCGGCGCGACGATATCCGCCGCATGAAAAAGGCGGGGTTCAACGTCGTGCGCCTTGCCGAGTTCGCATGGGACCGTATGGAACCCGCGCCCGGCCAGTATGACTTCTCCTTTTTTGACGAGCGCATCGCCGATCTCGGCAAAGCCGGCATCCGTGTCATCCTCGGCACACCGACGGCCGCCCCACCCCGCTGGATGACAGCCGCCCATCCCGAAATCCTCCGTCGCGACGACCGCGGCGCCCCCCTGCGCCACGGCTCGCGCCAGCACGCCTCGCACGCCCATCCGCTATTCCGTTCCTACTGCCGCGCGATCACGCGCGCCCTCGCCGCGCACTACCGCACTAACCGCCATGTCATCGGCTGGCAGACGGACAACGAGTTCTACTGCCACTACCGCGACGACCATGGTCCCGACGTGCGCGCTGCCTTTCAACACTGGCTGCGGGCGCGCTACAAGGATTCCATCGCCGCCCTCAACGCCGCGTGGGGCACCGCCTTCTGGGCGCAGACCTACGGCAGTTTCGAGGCGGTCGACACGCCCGCGCCAGACCGACCGACATACGTCAATCCCTCCCAGCAACTTGATTACTTCCGCTTCCTCAGCGATGTCGTGACCTTCTTTCAGCGCGACCAAGTGCAGATCCTGCGCGCCGCCAACCCGCACTGGTTCATCTTCCACAACGGCATTATGCCCCGTATCGACTACCGCGGCGCGTTCTCCGACGACCTCGATTTCCTCGGCTACGACGTATATCCGTTCTTCTCCGACGGTCCCGCCGACCGTGCGGCCGCCCACGCCTTCAACTGCGACCGCGTCCGCTCCTTCCGCGGTAACTTCATGGTGCCCGAGCACCAGTGCGGCCCCGGCGGCCAGAATTCTTATCTCCACGAGAATCCCGAGCCCGGCGAAACACGCAAACTTGCCTACGTCTCCATCGCGCGCGGGGCCGACGCCCTTCTCTTCTTCCGCTGGCGCACCTGCCGTTTCGGGGCCGAGATGTATTGGTGCGGCGTCCTCGACCACGACAACGTGCCCCGGCGGCGCTACGACGAAGTCACCCGCCTCGGCCGTGAGTTGCGCCGTGTCGGCAAGGCGATTTTGGGTACACACGTGGCTTTCGACGCGGCCGTCGCGACCGGCGACTTCGACGCGCGCGAAGCCCACCTCACCTACCCGATGGGCCTGCCTTCCGAACAAGATATCGCCGAAGGCATCCACCGCGAAATCCGCGAAAGCGGCTACAACGTCGGCTGCGTCCATCCCGCCGATGCACTCGACGGCGTGCGGCTCTACATTGTGCCCCACTGGGTCATTTTCCGCAAAGAGTGGTCCGACCGGCTGCGCCAATGGGTCGGGGACGGCGGCGTTCTCGTCATCGGGTCGCGCACGGCCACCCGCGACATGCACAACCATGTCGTCGCCGCGACACCCCCCGCGCACCTCGCGGAATGGACGGGGGCGAAAGTCGCCGAATACGGACGGCAGAAGGCAGACTCCGGCCGCGTGCGCTCCATTCAATGGGACGCCGACCTCGTGGACACCGCGCATTGGTATGAAATCCTCGAGCCCGCCGACGACGCCGAAATAGCCGCCGTCTGGAAGGGCCGCCACCTCGACGGTTCGCCCGCGATCGTCCGCCGCCGCGTCGGCAAGGGCTGCGTTTACACAGTTGGCACCTACCTCACGCCTTCCGTCGTCCGCGCCGCCCTGCCCCGGCTCGCGCAAGACGCCGCGCTCAGCCGCCCGTGGCCGGACACCCCGGCGGGGGTCGAAGCCGTGCGCCGTACCGACGGCAAGCGCTCCGTCTGGTTCTTCATTAACCAAACCGAGGGATCCGCGCACCTCCCCTCGACGCCGAAGGGCACAAACCTGCTCACCGGACGCCCGCACAAGGGCGGCGTGCTTACGCTAAAACTCCACGGCGTCGCCGTGATCGCTACTTGAAGTCGCGGAATTTCCACGGTTGCCACGAACGCGGTCGGCCGCTGTGGTATCCATCAACGCGACGACGCACTTCGGCCCACCGTCCGCCTTCTCAGGGCGGGTATCTTCAACGTCGCGAAGCAGACACACCATGAACCCCAAAAACTACATCCTCGCCCTCGACCAAGGCACCACCAGTTCCCGCGCCATCGTCTTCGACCACAGCAGCCGCATCGTCGCCGTCGCGCAGGAGGAGTTCCGGCAGATCTACCCCCGTCCCGGCTGGGTCGAGCACGATCCGCTCGACATCTGGTCGAGCCAAAACGCCACCGCCGCCGGCGCCATGTCGAAGGCAAATCTCTCCACCGAGGATATTGCCGCCGTCGGCGTCACCAACCAGCGGGAAACGACCATCGTATGGGACCGCGAAACCGGCAAGCCCGTCTACAACGCCATTGTCTGGCAGGACCGCCGCACCGCCGATTATTGCGGCGAGCTGAAGAAGGACGGCGTCGAGAAAATGCTCACCGAAAAGACCGGCCTGCGCATCGATCCCTACTTCTCCGGCACGAAGATCCGCTGGATCCTCGAAAACGTCGACGGTGCGCGCAAACGCGCCGAGAACGGCGAACTCATGTTCGGCACGGTCGACACATGGCTGGTCTGGCAGCTCACCGGCAAGACGACCCACGTCACCGATGTCACCAACGCTTCACGCACGCTTCTTCTCAATATCAAAACCGGCGATTGGGATGACGACATGCTCGAGCTGCTCGGCATCCCGCGCGCCATGCTTCCCGAGGTAAAGTCTTGCTCCGAAACCTACGGCGAAGTGGCAAAACGACTCTACCCCGCCGGGGCTCCGGTGGCCGGTATCGCGGGCGATCAGCACGCCGCTCTCTTCGGCCAGGCATGCTTCAAGCCCGGCATGGCGAAAAACACCTATGGAACGGGCTGCTTCCTGCTCATGAACACCGGCGGGGAAATCGTTCCGTCGAAGAACAACCTACTCACCACCGTCGCATGGAGCGTGCGGGGAAAGACAGAATACGCCCTCGAAGGCTCCATCTTTATCGGCGGCGCGGTCGTGCAGTGGCTGCGCGACGAATTGCAGATCGTCAGGTCCGCCGAGGAGTTGGACAAGATCGCTGCCGAAGTGAACGACGCCGGAGGACTCTTTCTTGTGCCCGCCTTCGCCGGTCTCGGCGCTCCCCATTGGGACCCCTACGCGCGGGGCACCGCCGTGGGGATCACGCGCGGCACCAACCGCGCCCACTTCTGCCGCGCGGCCCTTGAGTCCATCGCCTTCCAAAGCGCCGACCTCATCGCCTGCATGGAGAAAGACAGCGGACTCAAACTCAAGGAGCTGCGCGTCGACGGCGGAGCCTCCAGAAGCGAACCGCTGCTTCAGTTCCAGGCCGACCTGCTCGGCACCTCCGTTGTCCGTCCCAAGAATACCGAGACCACGGCCATGGGTGCCGCCTACCTCGCCGGGCTCGCCGTCGGTTTCTGGGAGAACCGCACCGAGATCACGGAGCACTGGGCCGTCGACAAAACCTTCGAACCCGGGCGGCCCGCCGACGAAATGGAATCCCTTCAAAGCGACTGGACCCGCGCCGTCGAACGCGCCATGACATGGGAAAAGAGCGGCGCGTAGGACGCCGCACCGATCCGCTGGCCCAACGCAAACACACCTGTCAAACGATCCTCCTCGATCAATACCGAACAAAAACAGAGAGCCCCATGACACGCAACGAATCCATCGACCGCCTCCGCAACGCCTCCGAACCGTTCGATATCCTCATCGTCGGGGGCGGTGCAACCGGCCTCGGGGCCGCCGTCGACGCCGCCTCGCGCGGCCACAGCGTTGCCCTCATCGAGCAGGACGACTTCGCCAAAGGCACGTCCAGCCGCTCAACAAAGCTTGTGCACGGCGGCGTGCGCTACCTCAAGCAGGGCAATATCTCCCTCGTCCTCGAAGCCCTCCGCGAGCGCGGCCGCCTCGCCAAAAACGCGCCCCACCTCGTGCGCGACCAAGCCTTCGTCATCCCCAGCTACAAGTGGTGGGAAGGCCCCTTCTACGGCATCGGCATGAAGGTCTACGATCAACTCGCCGGCAAGCTCGGGCTGAGCCCCTCCCGCATGCTCAGCCGCAAGCAGACCATCGAAGCCATCCCCACCGTCGAGACCAAGCACCTCACGGGCGGCGTCATCTACCACGACGGCCAGTTCGACGACGCCCGCCTCGCCCTCAACCTCGCCCAGACCGCCGCCGAACTCGGCGGGGTCATGACCAACTACTGCCGCTGCGTCGGTCTCATGAAGGATAAGGACGTCGTCTGCGGTGTCCTCGTCAAAGACGTCGAGAGCGGCGATGAGTTCGAGGTGCGCGCCCGCGCCGTCATCAACGCCACGGGGGTCTTTGTCGACACCCTGCGCAAGCTCGAAGACCCCGAAGCCAAGAGCCTCGTCGCCGTCAGCCAAGGTATCCACTTTGTCCTGCCCAAAGAGTTTCTCCCCGGAGACGCCGCCATTATGGTACCCAAAACCGCCGACGGCCGCGTCCTCTTCGCCGTGCCGTGGCACGACGTGGTCGTCGTCGGCACCACCGACACACCCCTCCCCGGCGCGAGCCTCGAGCCACGCGCCCTCCAGTCCGAGCGCGACTTCGTCATGGAGCACGCCCGCCTCTACCTCGCCAAAGATCCGTCCGACAACGATGTTCTCAGCGTCTTCGCCGGCCTGCGTCCCCTCGTCAAAGCGGGCGACGCCGCCAACACCGCCGCCCTCTCCCGCGACCACACCATCATCGTCAGCGAGACCGGCCTCATCACAATCACCGGCGGCAAGTGGACGACCTACCGCAAGATGGCCGAGGACGTCATCGACCACGCCGAGTCAGTCGCCGGTGTCGACCCCAAACGCTGCCACACTGAGGGACTTCAAATACACGGCTGGACGCAAAAGAACATCGCACAACCCAACCTCCGCCCCTACGGAGCCGACGCGCCGCGCCTCGAAAGCGTCCTCCGCGAAGATCCCGCCTACGCCGAACAGCTTCACCCCGCCCTGCCCTACCAAGCCGGCGAAATCGTATGGCAGGCCCGCGAAGAAATGGCGCGCACCGTCGAAGACGTCCTCGCCCGCCGCACCCGCGCCCTCCTCCTCAATGCAAAGGCCGCCATCGAGACCGCCCCAAAAGTCGCCGCCCTCCTCGCCAAGGAACTCGGGCACGACGAAACATGGGCCGCCAATCAAGTCGAGACCTTCACCAGCCTCGCCAAAGGCTACGTCTTCACCGACCCCGCAAGCGTCGCGGCATCCCCGGATTGAACGGCGCGGATGAACCGGCTACGCGACGGAACGCAGCCGTTCCGAGTCTTACGAAGAACCCGCGCGAAGCGCCTTGGAGCGGCGGACCAGGCGTCTCCGCGTGGCGCGATCCCCATCCTGGGGTCAGCGCGCAGGGGTGCGCGACGTCCCGGGGCCGAGCGGACTCCCCCGGACCGCCGCAGTGTAGCAGGTGCGAGACCTCGTGTCCGCACCACGCCTCCGCCCGGAT
>SKLD01000195.1 GCA_007123395.1 Opitutales bacterium | reverse complement strand
TTATCCGGCCTATCCTTTCGAGCCCTTTTCCCATGGGGGTTTCGGAGGGGGATCACCACGCGACCCGCTGATCATCGCCTGCAGCAGATACTCCAGCGCCTCAACCTGCTTGATTCCGTGCTTGACAGCCAACTGCTTTGACCGTTTCCATGTCTGCCGGGCGATCACATCTTCCTTGCCTAACGGTCCTCCGAGACGGCGCACAAGAGTACTCAAGCGCTGTATCCAAACCGTTTCGTCTTCAGGTAGATTTTCCATCGCCGCCGAGGACACGGAGGGGCTCGCCACCCTCCGCCGAGAGGTACAAGGCTGCTTCGCCACCGGACGCCGAGCGTTTCACCAGCGCAAGCCCGGACAGCCCAAAACCCCGATAAACACTGGACCTAAGCTCACCGACTTCTTTACCTTCAGCAAAAACCGGATACGCCTCTTCTGTATCCACTTTCACGCTACCTTCCACACCGACGAGGAGCTTGGGCCAGCGCCCGAGGCGCGCCTGGCGGGCGGCGACCTCTTGGCCGAGGAAGCAGCCCTTGGTCAGGCAAACGAAGTCGCCCAAGCCGCCGTCAAACGGGGTTTCGCCTGGACCGATATCGCGCGGCACGGCGGGAATCCGCGCTGCGATCCGCAGCGCCTCGAGGTCGGAAAAGGGTCGTTCGTCCGCGCCCGCGCGCGCCAGCCATTCGGCAAAAGCGTCGGCGGCAGCCGCATCGACGAGGCATTCGACAGAATCGGACGCGCCCCGCGCCATGCGGAAAAAAAACGCTTCCGGCGGAAAACCGGCGTCCTCGACGGCACATTCGCCAGTGGAAAAGGAACCCGCGTCGGGCAGGCGCACGCCCGCTCTGTTGAGGGCCGGTGCCATACCCGCGCCCCCCAGCGTGAAGAGGATCTTCCCCGCGCGCTGATCGATCTCAACGTCATCGGCCACGATAAACGAATCAAAACGGGCGCGCAGAGCGGGCGCGGGCGTGCCGGTGCTGACGAGCAGGAAAGCCTCCTCTCCGGTGCGGAGGACGTAGCTGTCGCCCTGCACCCGGCCGCGGTGGTCGAGCCAGAGGGTGTAGCGGCACGACCCCTCCGCTCCGGAAAGATCCGCCGATCCCTGCCCTTGGAGAAACCGCGGCGCGTCCTCTCCCGCCACCACGAGGACAGCGGAGGGCGACGCGCGGTGAAACCACAAATCCGGCATAGACATGAAAAGCAGGTATGCGCCGTGGCCGCGCTGACGCAACCCTATCCACGGAAAATTCCTTCGACGGACCCCGGCTACCGCCGACCTTCCGTCGTTCCGCCGCGGTCAATGGGCGAGAAAGCGAAAACCACTGCGGCAAGGATAAAACACAGACCAACCCCCGGTCCGAAAAGCAATGCAAGCCCGATGGCGGTGTCCGCGCTCTGCGCCCGCGCGCCTTCCTCAAACCCGATAAGCGCGAGCATCGGTCCGGTGAGGCCGAGCCCGACGGAGCGGGCAAGTTTTTGCCCGAGGCGCCAGAAACCGAAATAGAGCCCGGCGCGCTGCTCACCGGTGGCACGCCTGTCGGCATCGGCCACGTCGGTTACGAGCGACTCAAAGAGGATGATCGCACCCACCGCAATCCCGCCGAATACGGCCATAGCGATCGGGCCGGCGAGACTACCCGCCGGAAAGAGCGGATACGCCACGGTCGTCATGACGCCGAGAGCAAGCATCCCGGAAAAAGCGGGCCATTTCTTTCCGAAGCGACGCCCGAGCGGTATCCAGACCGCCACCGAGAACACAATGGCGACCGCGAAAATTCCCAGGACCCACCGCTGCACATCGCCCTCCGCAATCTCGAGACGAAAACGGTAGTAAGGAAGCGCCAGCGTGGCGTTCATGGCGCGCCCCACCGAGGCGATGATGAAGGCAAGAAAGATGGGCAAGAAAAAGCGGTTACAGACCACTCCACGCAGACTCCCGCCGAGCGAACGCAGCGTAAACCGCGCGCCCTCGGGCGCTTTCGCCTGCCGCGCCCGTTGGCGGACCGCAAGGACGGTGACGGCAGCGGAGACAAGAACCGCGCCGCCGACGAAGAGCGCGGCAAAGGAACGGCTCCACCACACACCGTCGTCGGAGTCCACATCTAGCCCGAAGGACTCCGCCGCGAATAGCGGAGCGAGAATACCGAAGAACAAGCCGAACGTACCCGCCACAAGCCGCCATCCGTAGACTTCCGTGCGCTCATTGCTGTCATCGGTGAGGGCACCGCCGAGGGCGAGATGCGGCACGCCGATGACCGTCATCGAAGTGTTCACGAGCACATAGGTGAAGAGCAGATACAAAAAGGCCCCGCCCTGCCCCGTGAAGGCGGGCGGACTGAAGAGCGCCCACAGCGCGGCAGGCAGGGTTGCCGCACCGAGCACGAGGTATGGGAGAAAGCGCCCGAACCGACCGCGCGTCCGGTCGGTCAACATGCCCATGAGCGGATCGCTCACGGCATCCCAGATCACAGCGAGCGCCAGAGCATACCCGGCAAGGTCAGCACGCAGACCGACGACCCTCGTATAGAAGTCGAAGAGATAAAACTGAATGAGCAGCTCGGACGACGAGAGTCCGAAGTCCGCCGCGCCAAAACCGGCTTTCGTCCGGCGCCGGAGTTGCTGAGCCATTCGCGTCTATCCGCAAACCGGATCAACCGGCACGCGGCTTGGGCATGATTCCGCCCATTCCGCCGTCGATGGACCACACTTGTCCGCTCACCCATGAAGCATCGTCCGAAAGCAACCATGCCATAAGCGAAGCGACTTCAGCGGGATTCCCGATGCGACCGAGGGGATGCATCGAAGCGGACATCTTCCGTGCCTGTTCGCTGCCGAGGATGTGCTTCGTCGCCGAGGTTTCGACGAGTCCCGGAGCGACGCCGTTTACCCGAATGCCAAAGTTCGCGTAGCTCGCCGACGCCGCGCGAACGAGGCCCTCGACCCCACCCTTCGCCGCAGCGATCGCCTCGTGGCTCGGCAACCCGAAGCGGGCCGCCACTGAGCTGACGAGGACGACCGAGCCGGTCTTTTGCCGCCGCATCGCTGTCACCGCCGCACGCAGGCCATGGAAGGCGGTGGTCAGATTCGTCGCAATGACCTCCGTCCACTCCTCGTCCTTCATCGTGTGGAGCGGCTTGAGAAAGACCGATCCAATGCAGTGCGCGTAACCGACCGGAGTGCCGAACGAGTCCTGCGCTTCTTTGAAAACCCCTGCCACGGCGGCGGAGTCGCAGGCGTCCGCCTCGAAAACTTTCGCCACACCCAAATCCGACAGGTCCTCTGCGGTTCGGGCATAACCCGCCACAGTCGCTCCGGAACCGGACAACCTCTCCGCGAGCGCGCGGCCGACGCCTCCGGTAACACCGCCAATAAAATAAAATGACTGACTCATGGCGGAGAGGATACACTGCGGAAAACACAATGCAAAACTGATCTTGAAATTTGCACTCCTGCCAACATCCAGTAATTCTCCATCCCATGGTAGCCGGATCCCGATACACTCTCGTCGCCCTGACATTCTTCCTCGCCGTCGCGACGGTCGACGGCACTGTCTTTGAAGCCGAAGTAATGGAAGACGGCATTCGCTTTGAGCGTAAGGCGGAGGCGACTTTCCGCTGGCGCGGTATATTCCGTGTCTACGACGGTGCACTCTACAAGGAGAATGACCGAGACTTCCGGCAGGCTTTGAACGGCGATGCCCCCCTCCGCCTTGAACTGCAATATAGTCGAAGTTTCGCGGCATCCGACATTGTCGAGGGCGGGAACGCATTGTTAAGAAAGAACGTAGATGAGGATACGCTCAACCGGCTTTCCGACCGTCTGGAGAAAATAAATGCCGCTTACCGGGATATTTCTCCCGGCGACCGTTACTCCCTAACCTTTGTTCCAGACAAAGGAACCACCTTGCGCCTCAACGGCGAGCCGCTCGTCACGGTGGAGGGCAGTGATTTCGCCACGGCCTATTTCCGCATCTGGCTGGGCGAAGAACCGATCAGCACTTCCTTCCGCGATCGTCTGCTGGGGCAATGAGGTAAGTGCCGCCGAAGGTAGCCGGACCGGCTTGCCGTCCGGCACGGAAAAGAACCAAACCGCGCGACTGTACGGCGCCTGTCGCCGACTCCGCACGCGCCCGGACTTCCGCATCAGCACCGCCGCTGCGGACTGGGCGCTGAAGCAACCCAGCTACGCTATGCCGCCGAGCGTAGTCGGACCGGCTTGCCGTCCGACACCGAAATGAACCAAACCGCAGGGCCGAACGATACCCCACACCGACGCCGCACGCGGCCGAATTCCCGCATCAGCACCGCCGCCGCGGACTGGGCGCTGAAGCAACCCAGCTACGCTATGCCGCCGAGCGTAGTCGGACCGGCTTGCCGTCCGACACCGAAATGAACCAAACCGCGCGACCGGAAGATACCCC
This sequence comes from Opitutales bacterium, assembly GCA_007123395.1. GTDB lineage: Bacteria > Verrucomicrobiota > Verrucomicrobiia > Opitutales > Oceanipulchritudinaceae > SLLG01. The sequence continues at coordinate 2,896 of SKLD01000195.1, read as the reverse complement.
GCACCGACGCCTTCCGCAGCCCTCACAGCTCGTTCCGGCGCGGGATGGAGTCGGCGGCGCCGGGCCGGGCCACGCAGAGGGCGGCGGCGCGGGCGGCACGGCGCGCAGCCTCTTCGCGGTTGTCTCCGTTCATGACCCCGGCGACGAAGTAGCCGATAAAGGTGTCGCCTGCGGCTGTTGTGTCGACGGTCTCCACCGCGTGGGCGGGGATTTGGAAAGTAGTCCCGCCGGACGCGACGATGACGCCGTCGCCGCCCAGTGTGAGAACAACGCTGAGGCGCGGAAATCGCTTCCGCAACGTTTCAATGATGGTCTCCGGAGTCCGCGCGCCGCTCAAGTCGCCGCCCTCGGTTTCATTGACCACCAACCAGTCGACGGTCTCGAACGGGTAGTCCGCGGCGGCCTCGCTCATCGGCGCGGGATTGAACCACACGGTGAGCCCTTCCTTTCGGGCACGGACAAGGGCTTCAGGCACGGCGGATGTCTCGTTCTGGCAAAGAAAGTGGTCGCCGGGGCCGAAACCGCGGAAAAACGTATCGAAATTCTCCGGAGTGACTCCAGCGTTCGCGCCGCCGTGGATCACAATGGCGTTTTGGCCGGAAGGGTCGACTTGGATAACTGCGTGACCAGTCGCACCATCGACCTGCGCCACGCGGCCGGCGTCGACACCCTCCGTCCGCAACCGCTCGAGCAAAGCGCGGCCGTCCTTACCCACCGCTCCGGCGTGAACAACCCGCGCACCAGCACGGGCCAGCGCGATGCTCTGGTTGAAGCCCTTTCCCCCGAAGCCGAGGGAGTATTCGTTGCTCGACAGCGTTTCTCCCGGGCGGACGAAATGGGGAACCCGGTAGACATGATCGAGGTTGATGGAGCCGAGGTTGAGGATACGGGGCATGCGGATGGTTCGTTTGAAGAAGTTGCGCGATAATGGGTCAGTCCGAGAGGCCGAGCCGAGCGAACTGCCCGCCGGGCGCATCCACCGCTTCCATTTCGCGACCGAGCGATTCGACGAAGCGCCGCTCGATACCTGGATCATCAAGCGGGCGGGCCTGCCCCGGGTCCTCCCGGAGGTCAAAGAGCAGGTTGCGGCGGCAGGCGTCGTTTTTCTCGAACGGCCGCTTGCGCCGCGAGAGGATGCGCAGCGGCCGCACGCCTTTGGTAAAGGAAAACGGTTCGCCCAGTTCCACGCCTTCGAATTCGTCGAGCGCGAAGGCCTCGCGCATGTGCGCGGGCATGAGCGTGTGTTGGTGGAGCGGCTGGTTGTCTTCGCGCGCGGCGGCGCGCATGTAGACGTATCGCCCGTCGGTGATATTCACCTGTCCGCCGAAGATCCCGAAAATCGCCGTGTCGCGCAAAGGGGTGTCGTCGCGGAGGACGGGACGCAGGGAGTGGCCGGTCATGTCTTTGGTTGGCGCCAGCCCGAAGGCGTCGAGGAGCGTGGGACCGAGATCAATGGAGGGCTGAACAATAGAGCGGCGGCGTTCCCCCGCCTTCCCGCAGCGAGGGTCCCAGACAAAAAACGGCGTGCGGGCGATCTCCTCGTAGAACGGCATCCAGCACTTGGCCCAGCACCCGTGCTCGCCGAGGAGGAAGCCGTGGTCGGTCCAAACGACAAGCATGGTGTCTTCCCACATGCCGCGGGCGTCCATCAAATCGAGAAGCTTGCCCAACTGGTCGTCGCACACACTGGTGAGCGCAGCGTAGTTTGCCCGCATGAGGGCGACTTCTTCCGGGGGTTCCTTGACCGGCGCATAGGGCGGCCAGTCCCAAAGAGCGTCGCGGCACTTTTCATAGAGCGCGGCGTATCGCTCGCGGTGTTCCGGCAGGACGAAAAACGGCTCGTGCGGATCAAAGGTCTCGATCTGCAGGAACCAGTTGTCCGCGTCGGCATGCCGCTCGATGAACTCCAACCCGGCGGCAAAGGTCTGCGCCTGCGGCATGTCCGCCTCGGTGCCGACGCGTTTGCGGTTGGCACGGTCGCGCCTCATCCATGCGTCCGGCGAGGCATTACGACCCATCGCGCGGGGCGACGGGCCGGGGTCCTCCAACAGCGGACGCCACGGATCGCCCTCTTGGCCGCGGATCATCTCATGGCTGCCGTATTTCGAGAGGTAATTGCCGCCCGCGCCCTCCTCCCAATAGTGCTGGTGGTCGGTGACGATGTGCGTATGGACGCCCGCCGCCGTGAGCATGGCCGGCACGGAGTCGTCCCACGGTTCGAGGGGTCCCCACGAGCGGTGCAGGAAATTGGGCCGCCCCGTGTGGAAGTCACGCCGCGCCGGCATACACGGCATGGAACAGACATAGCTTGTGTCGAACGTCACCGCCCGGCGGGCGAGGCGGGCGAAGTTGGGCGTCTGCACCCAGTCGCAGCCATACGGCGAAAGCATGCGCCGGTTGAGCGAGTCGTACATGACCATGATCACTTTCATGGCGGTGGAGTAAACAGATCCGAAGCGGCGGGGCAACGTCCGAAGCCAGCAACGGCGGCAACGTCCGCATGCCCAAGAGCAATCACAGAGTGTATAGACCGGGACGGCGCCCGTTCCCGTCTTCGCGGTTTACATCGGCGCGGTTACCCGCACGGTAGGGCGCATCCATGGAAACGGTCCACCTGCACGAAACATGCTCGCGCCAACGCCGCGCCCTCCAACCGGAGGACGGGTCGACATTCCGCATGTACGTGTGCGGGCCGACGGTCTACGGCCCCGCGCACATCGGCAACTTCCGCACCTTCATCCTCTTCGACGTGCTCTACCGCACCCTGCGTGCCGCCGGTTACAGCGTGAAATACGTGCGCAACATCACCGACGTTGACGACAAGACCATCCGCGGAGCGCAGGACGAAGGGACGGCCCTCGCGGACTTCACGCGACAGTGGACGGAGAAGTTCCAC